>JALGTY010000375.1 GCA_029821145.1 Candidatus Zipacnadia bacterium | reverse complement strand
CCCGTGCAAGGCCACCTCGATCGTACCGTCGTCAAGGCCCTCTCCTAGCATCAGGATTCGCCTCGGGTCGTCGTCCAACGAGTTGTACTCCGTCTCTGCTCCCTTATCCACGTAACTCGAGGCGTAGGGCTGAACTGCAACGGTAACTACTATCCGGTGCCGACGGAACGTGTCAATCAGTGCCTCGTCAGTGGCGACGCGTCGAGCGTACTGCTCGGCACCCTCACCAGGATATCTGGCCGCATAATCGTCGTACCGGAAAACCACCGTTACACGTGCATGGCATGCCACACTTTGGGTCAAAGATATCACCTGTGTCCATATGTGACAGCATGGGATGTCCCTACAGCAGAGCCCACCGGCAGAGCGCTTCCTGGACTCGCTCGGCTACCCGGTCCCAAGTGAACTGCTGCAACACACGTTTCTGCCCGGCCGCACCCAGACGCGAAGCCAAGTCCTTATCTGCCAGCAGCCTTACTATCGAGTCAGCAATCTGGCGGGGATTCTCGGGGTCTACAAGCAGGCCGGTTTGACCGTCCAGGACGGCCTCGGGACAACCGCCAGTGTCGCTAGCGATTACTGGCAACCCACAGTAGCTGGCTTCAAGATAAACCAGGGCCAAGCTCTCTTGGTTCCCGACTGACAATTGTCGGCTTGTCATTATGAAAAGGTCCGCTGCCTGGTACAGTGCGGGCATTCGGTGGTGGTCGATTGCCCCTAGAAAACGTACTGATCGGCTGACGTGATGCTTCTCAGCCAATCTGCGCAGATTCTGTTCCTCTGGACCCGCTCCGGCAATCACGTACATTACATCTCCAAGGCTCTCCACTACCCTGGGTAGAGCGGCAATAATCTGGCTATGTCCCTTGCCTGCTACCAGGCGGCTTGCAGTCAGAAGTACTGGACGCCCGTTGTCTGGCAGATCGAATCTGAGTCGCGCGGTATTATCCCCATCAACGGCGAACGTCTCAACGTTGACACCACCATACACCACAGCGATTCGATCTTCCGCCAGCCCGCGACGTCGAAGACAATTTGCTACGTATCTACTGACGGCCAGGCCGCCCGCAGCACTCCTGACGATCCGACGCTGGGTCAGCCACTTTACGGGGTTGTGCCCACAACGGCTCACGTCCGGGTCGTGAGCCATTAGCACGAAGGGTATCCCCGTCCGGTGGCTGACCGTTCGTGCAGCCAGCCCCGAAGGGCGCCACTTCGTGGCGATGAGCGCCGTGGCCGGCTGTCCCAGGTTGCCATCACGAATACAGTCGAGAGCTGCTGTGGACAGCGCGCGCACCCGTTCA
Organism: Candidatus Zipacnadia bacterium; assembly: GCA_029821145.1. Classification (GTDB taxonomy): domain Bacteria; phylum Armatimonadota; class Zipacnadia; order Zipacnadales; family UBA11051; genus UBA11051. The sequence goes on along the minus strand of JALGTY010000375.1, from coordinate 1,955 downwards.
GTCCTGTCCCGAGCGCCAACACGTAAGATGGGCAAGGAGCTGGCGGGGTCGTAAAGCTGGCCCCCGGGCAGATCGGAGGTGATCACCACTAGCTGCTCGTGGCGCTGTTGAAGCGCCCGGGCCAATTCATAGGTGTATCGTTCTATGCCCCCAAGCTTGGGTAGCAAGCCATCGGTCATTATGATCAGGGACATAGCCGATCACCTCCTCTTCTCTTTGTATCGGCGTTATCCGGCGGCTGACCTGCCGCCATTAGTGGTACCACCTACTATGTTAGTCCCAGCGCCCCTGCAGCTGACCCGTCCCCACAGATGATACTACTTGCCATGTTGCCGTCCTTGCGCCAGACAGCGCGAATGATGAGACGCAGAATACTGTTCGCCGTGCACGTGGGAAACTCCTCCCGGTTGCCATTGTTATTGTGTGAAACTCTCTCTTAGTCCAGACTCCTCTAGTAGGTGTCCTCGATTGCGACGCACGAGAAGTGACCGCGGACAAGAGCTGCGACAGCAACGCAACCCAGCGGCAGCAAGTAGGGTATGACAGGACCCTATCCTTCTGGAGGAGGGTCTAAGTGCTCCGGATTGCTTGCTGGAAAATCTCTTCCAGGCCTGCAGCGACCTTGGAGGCAGCAAACTGTTCGTCCAAGATTGTCTCTACCCACTGGTAATCGGTAGGCGGCTGCCAATAAGCTTACAGTATCTGGTCCGCCAGCGATGAGGAATCTACTCGAGACCAGTGGGCACTGGTGTCGCCAAAGCTTGCAGCTATCGCCTCGTCAATGTTATCAGGGGTAACTGCACCGAACAGCCCGGCAAAACCCAGACCAACGACTGTGCAATGGCAAGCCAGAGCTCCGAGGGCAGTATACGCCGCACCAACGACGATATCGGCCTGTTGATAGAATTGCTCCGGATGAAGCGTGGCGCCCACGACTTGAACAACTGGGCGCTGCGCTTCCTTGTTGATCTGTGCGGCCCGCCGCCGGGCGCGACGTAGGCGTGAGCCAGCCCCCACGACAGTTACCTCTAGATTAGGGATAGCCCCGAGTAGCTGGCCCACCGTCTCGAGCAAGACCAGAGCATGTTCCCCCTTGGTCCTGCTTAGCCGGCCCATGTAGGTTATTTTGACCGCCGTCCTATCCTCTCTGGCACAAGGTCGAAAGACACTCCGATCAAGCAGCAAGCGGCTCGCACGCAGCTTGTCGGCAAACTGGGGGTAGTTGCCGGCAAAATAGTCCCGCCCTTGCTCGCTCAGCACCACAATGGCTTGCGCATACTCGGCAGCCGATAGATACCGATCAAGGGAGGTGCAATTAAGTACCGACATCACCAAAGGTGTCTGGGTCTGGCGGCATGCGGGCATAGCGTGCTGCGCACATCGCCGCGTAAGAGTGTTCACCAGATCAATTGACTTATGCCGGATGATTTTGCGGGTCTGGGCCGCTGCCTGCCCAGCTATCGGTGAAAGCCACCACGTCTTACCCACTATTCTTTGCAATCCAGCCAGCCCCAGTCCTCCCCGTGTCATCAACTCACAATGATGCCCTCGTTCTTGCAGTGCCGGGAGCAAGGTCTGCAGATAGGTGATGCCGCCCCCGAGGCGGGCGTTTCTTGTTACGAACAGTATGCGCATAGCTCTTGCCTGCTCCGCCTCCGGCCGCTCCACCACTGCCTCTAGACTACACCTTAGCTAACTGTCCATCTGTGTCCAAAAGGCGCTGAGGTCAAGCAATCTCCATTTCGTCGCTTTTCAGATCAAGCAGCAAGCTTCGAGGCGGCACGTAGACACCTTTCTCTACCGTGTCTTCCATGATTACGGCGCCCGCGCCCACTAAGGTCTCCGGCGCAATAGTGATCGAATTGCGCAGTGTAGCGTTCGCTCCAATGAAGCAATACGGATGGATATGGACACCGCCCGAAACCACAACATTCGGCGAGATGAAGCAATGATCT
>JALGTY010000036.1 GCA_029821145.1 Candidatus Zipacnadia bacterium | reverse complement strand
GTGAAAAAGGCGGTGCCGACGCTTCCGGTAACCGGCTGGGCGGGAATATCGCCACGGTTAGCCCGGGCCATCGCCAGCTCGATGCCGCTTTCGGCCGCATAGACGCACTGGACGGTGTCGCGCTGATGCTGCACGCGGGCGGCACCGACGGCCACGGTTGCCAGATAAGTGGCCATGCCGAATAGCGTCGCCGTGCATAGCAGTACGACGGCCAAGAGCAGGGCTGCACCCCGGCGGGAGTTGCGCCTCATTCGGCCTCACCTGCCCGGTTGCGCATCTTCGCTGCAAAGCCCCATTCAGCGGTATCGTATCCGAGCACCGCTATGAGGCCGTTCTTGCCTTCCGAAAAGATGACGGTGCCCTGGTAGAGCGTTTCGTGGCCCTGGTGGGTTCGGGAGGTCTTACCGTCGGCGGCGCTGTAGATCGCTCTGGTCTCATCAGGCATGATGAATTCGGCCACATCATCGGCCGGCCCGCTGTGGAACTGCGCCGCGCCCCAGATGTCGCTGCGCAATTGGGCCTGCAAGGCCACGCGGCCCAAGGTCTGCTTGAGCTTCGCCTCGCTGCGCAATATCATCCGGTCGCTGAGCAGAAACGCCCGCAGTACCAGGGAAAGCAGGAGGGTAAATACCACGACGGCGACCAGGACCTCTATCAGCGTTATGCCGCGTCGGTTCATCTGCTCATCCCTCCTGCGGCGATGATACGAGAGAGGCGGAGGGTGGAGAGCTGCCGGCCGGGTCGCTGCCGCCAGCTTATCTCTACACTGACCGTGCGGCTTTGCGGCTGAGGCCCGCGTGCCACGGTGATCGTTCCTGATGCGCGCGGCAGCGGCTCCAGCATCGCGTCATCTATGGGATACTGCCCGATAGTCGGCAGGCCGGTGTAGCCGTGGGCCTGCGCTGTTTCAATCTGGCTCTCGGCGGCCATCAGTGCGATGGTGCGGCTGTCGGCAACGCTCACGGCCATGCTGGCGAGCGAGTACAAATGCACCACGCCGGTCAGCGTGACGGCCAGAAAGCCGATGCCCACAAGTGTCGAAATCAATGTCGCTCCGCGTCTCATTTGTGCTCAGTCTCCGGAAAGGCAACTGCGCTGTCCAGCGGCACTGGTCCGTAGTATATTGCGTAGCCCAGACGCGTCAGGATGTCCAACTGAATAATTGCGATGAGTGCAACTAGCGGAAAAGAGGTCCAGGCCGTACCTGCAAAGAGCAAGCAGAGCAGTATGGCCCCGAGTGTCACCCCAAGCAGCAACAGCAGGGCTATCAGGCCATGATATCGGAGCACAGTCCGGCCACAACGACGGAAGGTGGGACAAGCATGTACCAACGCATCGAGCCAGAGTGCGAGCAAAAGCATTGCTCTGGTGAAGGCTGTGCCAAGCTTGTGCAATGTAGCTGGGCGTCTCATTTGTCGTCAGTCTCCGGAAAAGCCACTTCGCTCTCCAGCGGGGTCGGCACGTAGTAAATCCAGTAGCCGAGAAGCCCCAGAACGATCAGGTACACGACGGCGATCTGTGCGGCGGCGCCAATTCCAAGCATCGGCCAGCAGCCGCCGCCGATCATGACCAGCAGCGAGAATGGCAGCGTGACAATCCCCGCCACTACGACGATCATCAGGTAGTAGGCAGTTACAAGGACGGCATAATAGCCGAAGGTTCCGGTGCGGCGGATCATTGTGCAGCCCCCACTACCCGGATGGCCTCGGCGATATCGGTCACTCCGGCCTTGACCTTCTCGATGGCCGCGGCCCGGAGGCCGTCACTGGTGAGCCTGGCCCGCAGTGCCTGCATGTCGCGGGCCATTATCAGGCTGCGGATGTCCTCGTCAGTGAGCACAGTGTCAAATATGCCCGTGCGGCCCCTGTAGCCGGTGTTGTGGCAGGCCGGGCAGCCGTTGCCGGTCTGGAGATTGGCGCCGCTGAGGTCGGCTGATGACAGACCGAGCGCAGCCATCTCCTCGGCCGTGGGCTGGTAAGCGCCCGCACACGCCGCGCAGACCTTGCGCACCAGGCGCTGTGACACAATGGCGGCCAGTGCGGAGCTGACCATGTAGGGCTCGACATCCAAGTCCAGCAGCCTCGGTATTACCAACTCGGGGCCGCCGGCGTGGACAGTGGTCAGCAGCAACTGTCCGGTCATGCCGGCGCGCATGGCGATCTGTGCTGTCTGAGGGTCGCGGATTTCGCCGACCATGACCACTCCCGGGTCCTGGCGCAGCAGCACCGACAGGGCCGCGGAGAAGTCGAGCTGAGGCCCGATTTGCGTCTGGGCGATGCCGTCGAGGTCGAACTCGACGGGGTTCTCGATGGTGGCGATGGTGCGTGTGGCATCCTGGGCGGCCAGGGAGGAAAGTGCAGCGTAGATGGTGGTCGTCTTGCCTGCACCGCCGGGGCCACATAGCAGGACCGCACCTGTGGGTCTGGCCAATAGGGCCTTCATCTGCTCGGCCTGCTGCTGTGTCATGCCAAGCTGGTCGAGGCCGAAGAGCTGGGTGGCGGGATTGAGCAGCCGCACATTCACCTTCTCGCCGGCGACACCGGGCATCACCGTGAGCCGGAGGTCAACCGGGCCCGCTGCCGGGTACAAGCGGATGCGCCCCTCCTGGGTGACGTCCGAGCGATGGGACTGCAGGCGGGCCTGGTTCTTCAGCATCCGCACCAGGCGCTCGGCCGTGGCCGCAGGCAGCTTTGCCACCGGAAACACGCCGCCATCAATGCGGTAGCGGAGCCCATATATGTCTCCGGCAGGCTCGAGGTCCATGTCGCTGGCACCGTGGGCGACGGCCTGTGCGATCAGGAGATTGCCCAGCAGCGGCAGGTCGTCGGCGTACCGTTCGATGCAGCCGGCTATAGTGTCAAATTCCAGGGGCTTGGTCGCCTCGTCGGTTGAGGCCCAGGCCAGCAGCTTCTGGTAGCCCTCGATGGTATAAAGGGCCCACTGCCCGTGTGGCCTCGGCACTCCACGCAACCTCCAGGGCCTGCGGCCATCGGTGAAGCTGAGTTGCAATCGCACTCGCCGGCCGCCTTTCATGGTGACCTCGGAGAGTTCCTGGTAGTCGGCCACCGCCGCCGAGACATCTGCGGCGACCTCACCGGCGCGGCTGAGCGCAAGACCTTGTGGTGACATGTGTAACTGGGCGTCATCGCCTGTAACTAGTTGCTCTCCAGTCAGCGGCTCGAATAACCACATATCATGTTCCCCTTTTCAGCAGGCGGAAAAACTGATAACAGCAGTCTGGCTTATGACGACAACTCCCCGATGATGCCGACGAGTGGCAGGAATATGCTGTAGCCGATGGTGCCGACACATAGGCCGACAAAAATAATGAGCAGCGGTTCGAGAGTGGCGGCGATGTATTGGGTGTGCATCTGGGCGCGTGCGAGATACGACTGAGATAGCTTGCCGCAGGCTTCGGCGAGGTTGCCGGCCCTTTCAGCCGTCTGCACATGCCACAGCAGCGCCGGTGGGAGGATGCGGGCGGTGCTGATGGCCTCGGCGGCGGAATGTCCTCGGCGTGCGCAGTCGGCCGCTCGCCGCATCGCCAGGCTCATCAGTTCATTTGATGCGGCCGGCCCCGAGGCCGCCAGGGCTTCGTCCAGCGGCATCCCCGCATCGAGCGCCAGAGACAACATGCCCAGAATGCGCGCGGTGGCACAGTCGCGATTAAGACGACCGAAAATGGGCAGCCACAACGACCAGATGGCCAGGTCAAGCTGCACGCGCCTGGACTTGCGGGTGAACAAGTACAGCCCGGCCAGCAACAGCAGCAATATCAGTAGGCTCCAGGTAACCGGCGGCAAAACATTGCTTATGGCGATGGTCATGCGCGTCGGGAATGGCAATTGATCGTGGCTCATGCCCAGTTCGTAGAAAAGTTGTATGAACTTGGGGACGATAAAGGTGGTAAGAAAGCCATTGATGCCTATCATGATCGTGAGCAGAATAATCGGATAGACCGCCGGTATCCACAGGCGCTCGTTGATGCGGCCACTGTTTTCGAGATAGGTCGCCATCATGCGCAGGCTCTGAGGGAGGCGGTTGGCCGTTTCGGCGGTTCGCACTATCGCAATCCCGTAGTTGCCGAAAAGGCGGGGATACTGCTCCATCGCCTCGGCCATCGTCAGTCCCTGGCTGGCTACGAGCTGACTCATGGTGCGCAGGCGGGCGGCATTGGCCGAGCTTGGTGCGTCCTGTGCCAGTACCTGCAGGGCGCCGGCAATGGGCACGCCGGATTCAAGCAGATCAGCCAGGTGCTGGTACAGCCATATCCGCTCGATGTTGCCAAGCCGTCCCCATGCGGGCTCGTCGCGGCGGGCCTCGGCCAGCTCTGTTGGGTTGACGCCGCGCGCCTGCAGGCTCCTGATGGCCTGCGGCAGACTGGCGGCGGCGACCTCACCGCTCCTGATGGTGTCGCCGTCCTGAGTACTGTAGTGGTAAAGGCCCATGCGGAAGCTCCTCTCGCCACGCCATGCAAGTGTTCGTTTACTTGTAGTGTGGTTTTGGTTTGTGTTTTTGTCTAATGGTATGGAAAATATTTTGGCACAGAGGAATAAAATGGCGGCCTGCCTCGTCTGAAGAAACAAGTGGCCACAATTCCAGCGCACCTTGAAAACCATGCCCTGCTACTGCTGCATCTTGTCCATCTGGTATCCGAGGCCGGGCCCCTGGAGGCTTGCCGTGGCGGCGTTTCCGCGGCGCACCTGGAAGATGCCGCTGTGGACGCGCTGCTCCTCGGGCAAAGTGGAGGCGGGGAAGAACTGGCGGCTGTTGGCCTCGACGCCCATGATCGTGTACAGTCTGGCTCCCAAGCCTACCGAATGAATCAGCGCCAGCGAGGGGTTGGTCAAATCCTGCACGCTGTAGTCAATGCCCAGGTCCTTGGCCTTTGCGGCCATGATCATGTCCGAGGACTGACACTTGCAGCTCTTCAGCGCGATTCCCGACCAGCCCAGCTCCATTGCCAGATCAAACGATTCCAGATCAGTCAGGCTCTCGTCCACTATGACGGGTTTGAGCTGTGCCAGTTCGCGCATGTCGTGGCGTTGCGCGGTGAGGTCGCGCTCGGTGGGCTGCTCGACGTACAGGATGCGGTCGTAACATTCGGGCGAACGCTCTCTGATCTGGTGCAGCATCTCGATAATGTAGTCGGGAGTTTCACACTGCTCGTTGGTATCGGCGGTGAGATGGAGCTGCTTGATGCCGAGGGCATCGAGTTCGCGGCGGCCGATGTCATGGACGGCAATGGTGCGGGCGATGTCCCAGTCGAGGTCATTGCCGCGCAGCTTGACCTTGAGGCAATACATGCCGTCGCGGCGGATCCAAGCCTCGAGCGAGTTGGGCAGACCGTCCTGCGGATCGGAGTCGTCAACCTCGGCCTCGGTTAGCTTGTCCAGGCCACCGATGAGGTGGAAGATGGGGACTTGTGGCAGATACGCATCACGGATGTAGTCGGCGACATACTTGCCCTTGAAATCCGGCCCCAGCCACCGGCTCAGATCGCACATGAAATCCGGCCCGTAGCCGTTGTAGGTGTCAATGCCATTGACCATGCCGAAGGCATCATGCAGGGCCGCATCCACCGGCGAGGCGCAGACCAATGCCCCGAGAAATGGCTGGGCCGGTGAGAGGTCACGATTCGCACACACATCAAGGTTGGCCTGGCGCAAGTCGTCCTCCAGATCGTAGAATATCTCGACTGGATGGGCAGCACCGGCATAGGAGCGCACCAGGTCGCAGTACTGCTCGGTAATCTGCAGCATCGCTGCTGCTTTGGCTTCGTGGGGAAGGTTCGGGTCCGGCCAGCCCCAGAAGTCCATCAGGAAGATGCCGCCATAGCCGTCAGCAACATCGCCCTTGCCGTTCTCAACAGTGGCCTTGACGGTGCAGTAGGTAACTTCCTCGACCACGACAGACCCGAATTTCAGCGGGGTGCGGGCCTTTTCGTAACGATAATCTGTCTCTACCGCCTTGATACGGACGTCCGAGTCCATGAGGAACTCCTTCTTTGCGTTGGTTCTTGGTCTTGAAGCTCTGCAGCTGAGGTATCATTCAGTTGTGTGTATAGTTTCGCAGTCGGCACAGGTTTCTCCTGCCACTGCAGGGGAGCAAGGACAGATCCGATGAACTACCGAATACTATGTGCGTCAGAATGAATGCAGCGATCGCGTGCAGTTGTCTGGCGGCACTGAGGAGGAAAGAAGATGAAGAGCATGTTGAGAGTTCTGGTCAGTGTGGTTGTGCTAACGCTGGGTTTGAGTGGCATGGTGTACGCGGAGGCAGGCAGCAGCGAGAGCGGTGAGCAGCCTGCTGACCTGGGCAAGGTTCTCGCGCAGCAGGATCTGAGGGCAAGGCTGGAGTTCGCGGAGGACGTGGGCTTTACACCCGAACAGCTCAAGACCATCTTCATGACTAAACGGCAGATCCATGAGCTGCAGGATGAACTGCGACTGTCACTGACGGAGTTGGCCGTGGCGCTGACGTCAGAGGCGGAGGACGCCGAATTCAAACGCCAGGCAGCCGAAAAGTACCTGGCGGCAAAGGCCGAGTTTGACTCCAAGTATGCCGAGGTGCAGGAGAAGCTGATTTCCGACATCGGCGCAGATACTGACCCGCTGAAGATGGCGGCTCTGATGATCATGGGGGCCGTTGACAACGGCCGTCGCATTAGCTGTGCAGTCCAGTCGGCGGTTTCGGGTGGCGCCTCTCCGGGCGTACATGGTCAAAGCAGGGAGAGTAAGCTGGGCCGGTCCTTCGGCCCGCCACTACTGCGCCCTGGCTCCAGACGCAGCCTGCCTCACTTCAGGCCGAAACGGACGCACGGTGAGCAGCAGTAACGCATCAATGTAGAGGTCGCGCCCGTCACAGCATTAGCTGCGGAGCGCGTAAGCACGTAGTATGCCCGCTGTTGGGATTCCAGCAGCGGGCATTTTGTGTTATCATACCCCAGAGCCGGGCCATGACGCCGCAGCCAATGACCTCGGGCTGCCCTTCGACGTTGCTCCCGCCTCCGCCAAGGCTGTGGCGGACACGCAGGGCAGGCTGCATTCTCACCTGAGCATGGCAAACAGCGCCACACTCAGGCCGAGTTACACGTTGAGGGCAGGTCAGAAAGGTGATAGCTGTGCGAAAAACGCAGACGCTCCTGACCGTTGTTGGACTGATGCTGTTTTGTAGTATCCCACTATATGCCGCGCGCGCCGTCATTACCACCAGTCCCAAGAGTCCCATCCGCTCCGGCCCCAGTAAGGAGTTTATGCGTATGACCGTGCTGCCTTCCGGGGTGAAGCTCTGGGCCATCGGTCGCGAGGGTTCATGGTACAAGGTCACTCTGTGTCAGGCCCTCGATGGCTGGATTGGCGCCTCCAATATTCGTGAACTCGATGCCGGCGTCACCCTCGATACGGCACGCCTGACAGACATGTCGGTCAGCGCTCAGGACGACGTGACGCGGGTACTATTCTATCTGACTGACCGAGTGCCGTTCCGGATTCGGCAGTCGGTATTCCCCGCCCAGTTGAAGGTGGACCTGTTCCGTTGTGCAGCGGCGCAGGAGGCGATACACCAGTTCCCGGGTACTGTCGCGGTGCGGCCATTGCCCCCGCAGCAACTCGCCTCCGATTGGGCCGAAATCACACTCGACCTGACAAACGCCCACCAGACCGGCTACCGCGCGTACTTCTCCAGCAGCGGCCATCTGATCGTGGACATCAAAGGGCCTTTTGCCAGCGCCTCGGTGGCAGGCAAGCGCGTTGCCATTGACCCGGGCCACGGCGGGCCTGACAGCGGTGCCGTCGGCCCCACCGGGCTGTGCGAAAAGGACGCCAACCTGGCGATAAGCATGGCGCTCAGGCAGGAGCTACTGAGTGCCGGTGCCGAGGTATTCATGACGCGGGAGAGAGATGTGGCCGTCGGCCCGGGAGGCTCAAGAGGCGCGGAACTGGAGGCCCGGGTGGCCGCCAGCAAGGCCGCTAAGGCCGATCTGTTCATCAGCGTCCACAACAACGCGGTGGGCAGCGGGAATGCGGCCAAGGCCTATGGCACCGAGACATATTACTGGACGCCGATGAGCTACCTGCCGGCGGTGACAATCCAGGAAGCAGTCGTGGCGGCCCTTGGCACCAGGGACCGGTTCGTCGGCTGGCAGCGGTTCTACGTGATGAGAGAGACCGATTGCCCTCGGGTGCTGGTGGAGTGCGCCTTTGTCAGCAACCCACAGGAAGAGCAGAAACTGAGGGCCCCGCTGTTTCTGCACCAGGCAAGCCGGGGAATATTTGAGGGGATAAGAGCCTATTTCGCCGCCGCAGTCCAGCCGCCGAGCGTAACCCCTGCTGTGCCGCAAATCGAGTTGTTGCCCACTCCGCTGGTCGGGCCGAAAGGATAATAGGGCAATCGCCCTGGGAAATGCCACGAGCCGCAAGCTAGGCGTCTGAGGATACAATCGCCGGGAGGCGCACCGTAAAGGTCGTGCCCTGGCCTGGTTCCGACTCATATTCTATGACGCCGTTGTGATCGGCTTGCACAATGCGTCGGCAGGAAAACAGCCCCAGCCCGGTTCCCGTTTCCTTGGTAGTGTAGAATGGTTCGAAGATGTCTTGCTCCATGTCGGCGGGCATCCCCGGACCATTGTCGGTGAGACTCACGACCACCTCGTCCTGGTCCTGGTAGGACCTGATAATCAGGCGCGCGTCCTCGGTTTCCTCCATGGCCTCCAGCGCATTCATGCACAGGTTCAAAAACACCCGATCCATCTGGTTTTCGTCAATCATCACCTCGGGGAGATCTTCAGGCAGCTCGGTGTCCAGCCTCACCCCCTGGTGGCTGAATTCGGTGTTGATGAGCGAAAGCGTGCTGGCCACTACGTCATTGATGGACATCGGCTGCAGGTCGAGTTCCTCGGACTGCGAGAAGGACATGAGCCTTTCGGCCAGAGCGGCGAGACGCTTTGTCTGTCTTCGCACCGCTTCCTCAGACTCGGCGTCAACGTTGGCATCTCGGAACATGAGGTCAATCAGCGGCTGCATCGGGGTTACAATATTGATCATGTCGTGGGCCACGGTAGCAGCCAGCGCGCCGATGGTGGAAAGCTTTTCAGAGTGCACAAGCTGCTCCTGAGCCGCCTTCAGATTGTCATAGGTGTTGCGCAGATCGGTGAACAGCGAGGCGTTCTCTATGGCCACCGAAGCCTGGCTGGCCACACTGGCAAGCAGGTCCACATCCGGTTCGGCGAAGACGTGGGTGGTCGAGGTGGTATCGAGGTAGATGACACCCATGACGTTTTCCTGATGCACCAGCGGTGCGCAGACAGCGGAGCGGATCTTGAAATCGCGCACGCTGGCCAGCTCCTGGAACCGCTCATCGGTCATCGCGTCGTGGGTGAGGATTGTGGCGCGTTCATTGATGGCCCTATCTACCATGTGGCGGGAGATGGTGATCGTCTCGTCATTCTCTTCAGTGCCGAGACGCTGGCGGGCGATCTTGGGGATCAGTTCGCCGCTGTCGCGGTCCAGCAGCAGCAAGAATGCGCGCTCGGCAGGCAGACACTCCATTACGGCGTCCATGATGACATTGCAAAGCTCGTCAACGTCAAGCGTGGAGCTGATGGCGCGGCTTACCTGCCGATACGCCTGCAGGTATTCACGCGGCTGCGTGACATCCCGTTCTGTCTCTGCATAATGGTCGGCAGCAACCGAATAGACAACATTGTCTATCGCAGAGGGATGCGCCTCCGCATCAGCCAGTTGCACCGACTCGACCACCTGCGTCTGGGGAGCACCAACTTGCTCATCTTGCAGCACCATCCAGGTTCGGCCGATGCGGAACCGTTCATGAGGCCGCAGCAAGGTCGGGTCGTGGATCCGTCGCTGGCCCACAAAGGTGCCGTTGACGCTTTCGAGGTCCTCGACAATCCAGGTGGCGTCATCGCGCCGGGTCAATTGTGCGTGAAAGCGCGATATGCGGGGGTCCAGCGGCACGCAAATGTCGTTGTCAGACTTGCGGCCCACGGTGATATTGGCCTTCTCCAACGCAAAGGCCGTGCCTTCCATGTCGCCATTCAGAATGACCAGTTGCATATCAGCCACCGCCCCAAAACTCGGGCAGTCGGCAACAAGTCCGCCCACGTAGGGCTAGAAGTTGATGCGGACAGACTCCTCGCCGCTGATTATTTCACCTACCACGAAACATTCGTGCTCGGCCGCGTTGAGGCTCTGCATCCAGCCCTCTGCGTCATCCGCGTCCAGCACTAATGCCATGCCCGTGCCCATGTTAAAAGTACGGTACATCTCTTCGGTTGCCACGTTGCCCGCGGTTTGTACGAGGTCAAATATCGGCGGAGCAGGCACCGCCTTGCTGTCCAGCGCTGCCGTCATGCCCTGCGGCATGAGACGCGCGATGTTATCATACCAGCCGCCGCCCGTGATATGTGCCACGGCGTGGGGGAGAGGGCCGTGCTCAAGTAGCGGCACCAGGTCCTGGCAGTAGAGCCGCGTGGGGCGCAGCAGCTCCTCACCCAGCGTGCATCCCAGCTCGTCCAGGTGTTGCTCCAGCTTATAGCCGGCCATTTCCAGCAACACCTTGCGCACCAGTGAATAGCCGTTGCTGTGCAGACCGGATGAGGCCAGCCCCACGACTATGTCGCCCAACTCGATCGCGGAGCCGTCAATTATCCGCGACCTTTCGACAATTCCCACAGCAAAGCCGACCAGGTCGTATTCGCCCTCTGCGTAGAGGCCTGGTAACTCAGCGGTCTCTCCGCCCAAAAGCGCACAGCCGGCCTTCTTGCATGCTGTGGCAACCCCTTCTATGACAGTCGCGGCGACGTGGGGCTCCAATCTGCCTACTCCCAGGTAGTCGAGGAAGAACAGCGGCTTGGCGCCCATGCAGACGATGTCATCTACGTTCATGGCAACTACGTCCTGGCCGATAGTGTCGTGCTTGTCCAGGGCGAAGGCGATTTTCAACTTCGTGCCTACGCTGTCAGTGCCTGATACCAGAATTGCGTCCTCATACTCGCCACTCAGAGCCATCATGCCGCCGAAGTCGGCCAGGCCGGATACAACCGCAGATGTGTATGTGGCCTCGATGGCACTCTTGACGGACTTGAGTGTCTTTTCAGCGGCCTCGATATTCACTCCCGCATCTGCGTAGGTGGTCTTCTTCTTGTTCATAACGGTTGCACCTCAACATCAACTGCCGGGGACCTGCTCGAGCTTAGCTTCTTTCTTGTCTTCGAGCGCCAGGGCGCCGGACTTGGCAGCTTTGAGTTCGCTGGGGATCGGTATCGGGTATTGATTGTCAAAGCAGGCGGTGCAGAAGTTGTTCTTCGGAAGTCCCACGGCGGTAATGAGGTTCTTCATATTCAGGTATTCCAAGGTATCGGCACCCAGGTGGTCCCTGATCTGCTCTACAGACAGGCGGGCGGCGATTAGCTCGTCGCGTCCCGCCGATGTATCAACACCGTAAAAGCACCCATACTTGATGGGCGGGCAGTTGATGCGCAGATGAATCTCCCGCGCGCCCGCATCACGGAGAAGCTGAATCTCGGGGCCGGTGGTCGTGCCGCGCACGATCGAATCATCAACCACTACCAGCCGCTTGCCGCTGACGGCCTCCTTAAGCGGCGTCAGCTTCATTTTCACGCCGAGTTCACGCAGCCGCTGGTCAGGAGCGATGAACGTGCGGTGGATATAACGGTTCTTGATAAAGCCCTCACCGTAGGGAATCTTGGACACCGCCGCATACCCCATGGCATGGGGGATGCCGCTTTCGGGCACCGGGATGACCAGATCAGCTTCCACCGGGGCCTGCTGGGCCAACAGATGCCCCATCCGCTGGCGGGACATATAGACCGATCGCCCGTAGATATGGCTGTCGGGCCGTGCGAAGTAGATGAACTCAAATATGCAGCAGGCCTTGCGGGTCGGCTCGATAACCTGCGTGGCGGAAAGCCCGTCGGCGTCAATCGTGATCATCTCGCCCGGCTCGACTTCGCGCACCAAATCGGCACCGATAACGTGCAAAGCGCACGTTTCCGAGGCGACGACCCAGTTGTCACCATTGAGACGGCCGATACACAGTGGCCGCACCCCGTGCGGGTCACGGGCCGCAATGACTTTGTCAGGCGCGAGGAATACCAGCGAGTAAGCGCCCTGGATGACATCCATCATCTCGATGATGGCCTCTTCGAGCGTGTCGGCGCCCGAACGCGCTATCAGCTCGGTCATCACGGCTGTGTCGCTGGTGCCAGAGATGTCAGCCCCCTGGCTTTCCAACTCTTCACGCAACTTGTGGGTGTTGACCAGGTTGCCATTATGCGCCAATGCAAAAGGCCCGAACTTGGCCTCCCCGAACATCGGCTGCGCATTCTCTAGGCCGCTGCTGCCGGTGGTCGAGTACCGCACATGGCCAATTGCCACATCGCCCTGCAGCTCACGCAGGCTATCCTCGGAGAAGACCTGGAACGCCAGCCCCATGCCCTTGTGATGCTGCATGCCCTCCAGCGGATGCCATGCCGCTATCCCGGCGCTCTCCTGTCCACGATGTTGCAGCGCGTAGAGGCCGAAGTAAGTAATGCGCGATACATCTTCGCCCGGAGCGTAAATCCCGAATACTCCGCACGCGTCGCCCCATTGGAGACGACACCCCGCACCACACGGCCCGGCTTCACACGAAGCAGCTTGTAGATTCACCGAGTGGTCATCCATAGAGTTCATCACCCCGCGCTTCCCGATTCTTGCATGCACTCAGCTACAGCTCTTCCTGCACCTTCTGTGAGCTCTGCTCAACCTTGGCTGCCATCTGTCTGCGATACTCGGCAAGCTTCTCTGCCAGCGCACTGTTGTTGAGGGCGAGTATCTGCACTGCCAGCAGTGCGGCGTTGCCGGCCGCGTCTATCCCGACCGTAGCCACCGGCACACCGGGTGGCATCTGGACTATCGAGTAGAGTGCGTCGGTCCCTCCGAGGGCCGATCCCGAAAGGGGGACGCCAATCACCGGCAGCAGAGTGTGTGCCGCCAGGACACCTGGCAGTGCCGCGGCCATGCCGGCTCCAGCGATGATGACGGCAATGCCCCGGTCTGCCGCGCTGTGGGCAAATTCGGTCACCTTGTCCGGCGTGCGGTGTGCAGATGCGACACTCACCTCGTACCCGATACCGAACTCGGCCAGCACGTCCAGCGCCTTGCCCATTACCGGCAAATCCGAATCGCTGCCCATGATCACCGCTACCTGAGCCAAGACGACACCTCCGTTCACCGGTCGTCAAATCCGCTGCGGGCGCGCCAGCCGATGTCTGCACGGCAGTACATGCCCTCGAAATGGATCTTTTCTATGGCCGCATACGCGCGGTCAAAAGCATCATCGTAGTCAGAACCCAGCCCCGTGACGCCCAGCACGCGCCCGCCGGCTGTGTAGTACTGCCCGTCCTCAACGGCGGTGCCGGCGTGATATACCTTCACCAGCTCATCGGCCTCCGCCTCGTCCAGCCCGGTGATCTTCTTGCCCTTCTCATAGCTGCCCGGATAACCCTCAGAGGCGACCACCACACACGCTGCGGCCCGGTCCGACCAGCTAAGCTCAATGGAGTCCAGGTTGCCTTGTGCCGTCGCCACCAGCACTTCCAGCAAGTCGGTCTCCAGCCGTGGAATGACCACCTGGGTCTCCGGGTCTCCGAAGCGACAGTTGTATTCGATAAGCTCAGGACCGTCGTCGGTCAGGATACAGCCAGCGTATAGCGTGCCACTGTAGGCCGAGCCCTCTTCGGCCATTGCCTCGACTGTCGGGGCCACGATAGTGTTGACAATCCGCTCCTGCAGGGCATCATCTACAGCAGGCACCGGCGAGTAACAGCCCATGCCGCCGGTATTGGGGCCGGTGTCGCCCTCGCCGATCCGTTTGTGGTCCTGGGAAGGGACCATCGGTAGCACCGTCGTGCCGTCGGTGAAGACTTTGATGGTGCACTCCTCGCCGAATAGGCATTCCTCGATAACAACTCGGTCACCCGCGGCCCCGAAGTCACGACGCACCATGATCGCGTCAACCGCATCTTCGGCTTCCCCGACACTACTGCACACCTTTACGCCCTTGCCGAATGCGTCGCCATCGGCTTTGACCACTATAGGCGCGCCGTGCTCGCGGATATAGGACTTGGCCTCATCGGGGTCATCAAGGACCACAAAACTCTTCGAGGTCAGGTTGCAGTTTTCCAGTATTTCATTGGTGAAGGCTTTGGAGCCCTCGAGGCGTGCGGCCGCTGCACTGGGACCATAAACCAGCATCCCGTCGGCACGCAGGCGGTCGGCCAGGCCCCTTATTAGCGGCCGTTCGGGGCCGATCACGGTCAGGTCAATGTCGTTTTCGGCGGCGAAGATGTGGAGGTCGTCGAGGTCCTCGGCGCCGATATCCACACATTCGGCCACCTGTGCGATGCCGGCATTGCCCGGTGCGCAGTAGAGACTGGTGAGAAATGGGCTGCGGCTGATGGCGTCTGCAAGTGTGTGCTCACGACCGCCGCCGCCGACCAGGAATACGTTCATCAAGCCTCACCTGCTCATCTATGGCGGTCCATGTCATAGAAAATGCGGTATTTCTTGTCGAACATCAGCGTCACCTCGCCCACCGGGCCGCTGCGCTGTTTGGAGATGATGATTTCAGCCTCATCCGGTTCGTCCATTCTTGCAGCGCGTTGTTCGGGTGTCTCGCCTTCGGCAGCGCTATCTCGGGCACGGTCGCGGCCCTGGTAGTAGGCCTCGCGGTACAGGAAGCTGACGAGGTCGGCCTCTGCCTCGATGGAGCCGCTTTCGGCCAAGTCCGAAAGTATGGGTCGCTTATCCTCGCGCTGTTCGACGCGCCGGCTCAACTGTGAGAGTGCGACGACGGGGATGTCCAGCTCTCTGGCCATGCCCTTCAGAGCCCGTGCTACGTTGGAGACCTCCTGGTGCCGGTTTTCGTAGCCTCGTGCGGTCTCCCCAGCGATTAGCTGGAGGTAATCAATGATTATCAGCCCGACGTCCACCTGTGACTTGAGCCGACGCGCCTTGGAGCGCAGCTCAAGTATCGGCAGGCCCGGCGTATCATCAACATGGATCGGCGCATTCGGAAGAAAGGACAGCGCATGACCGATCTTCTTCCAGTCCTCGTCATCAATAAGTCCCCTGCGCAGCCGCCAGGAGTTGACCCGGGCCAGGCTGCAAAGCATCGATTCGGTCAGCATCATCTTCGACATCTCGAGGCTGAATATGCCAACAGTCACGTTCTCGTGGATAGCGGCCTGGATGGCTAGGTTATTGATGGCAATAGATGTCTTACCCATTGAGGGCCGGCCCGCAATGATTATCAGATCGCCGTTCTGCAGGCCGTGCGTGAGATCGTCGAGGCCCTTGAGGCCCGTGGAGATGCCGGAGATCTGGCCCGGCTTGCGATAAACCTCGTCCAGCTTGTCATAAGTCTCAGCCAACAGCGGCCCAATCGGGGTGAAATCGCCTCGGACCCGGCGCTGCGCGAGGTTGAATATCTTGGTCTCAGCACGGTCCAGGAGGTCACCCACGTCATCGGGGTTCTCATAAGCCATCGCCTGTATCTCGCTGCCGGCGGTCATTAGTTTCCGCAGCATCGACTTCTCGGCCACAATGGCGGCGTAGCGGGTCACATGCGCGGCAGTGGGCACCTCGTTCATCAGGGCGGTTAGATACTCCCCGCCGCCTACTTCCTCCAACTGCCCGTTGCGACGCAGTTCGGCGCTGACGGTTATGAGGTCCACCGGCTCATTGCGGTCGGCGACCTGTTTCATCGCAGCAAAGATGAGACGGTGCGCTTCTCGGTAGAAATCCGCCGCCTCGACAATACTGAATGTCAGGCTGGCTGCTTCCTCCGCCACCAGCATCGCGCCCAAAGTAGCCTGCTCGGCATCCAGATCCTGTGGAGGCAGGCGGTCCGATGAGTCTCCTGAGAAGCCCTGTCCGCCAGTGTCAGCCACTACCAATGCCCCTCCTTGTCGCGCGACAACACCCGAGCGTCGTCGCCGGCCTTGCTGCATGACTATTGCGCATCTTCATCGGGCACTTCGTCTTCAGCTTGATCGCCAGCTTCCCCAGCCTCGTCCGAGACTCCGACTTGTGCCTCAGCCTCCGTTTCAGCCTCGGGTTCGCTTTCTTCGGCAGGTTCTTCTTCGGCAGGTTCTTCTTCGGCAGGTTCTTCTTCGGCAGGTTCTTCTTCGGCGGTCTCTTCCTCGACAGCCTCTTCCTCGGCAGTCTCTTCCTCGACAG
>JALGTY010000374.1 GCA_029821145.1 Candidatus Zipacnadia bacterium | reverse complement strand
CATCCAGCCGCTTGCGCGATAGCGGCGCATATCGAGGCGGATCACGTACTCGCCAACGCCATCGCCCTCAGGACCCATGTTGTCAGTGTGCCACGTATTGCCGCCGTTGGTGCTCTTGGCGCTGCTATGCTGTGGGTACTCCCCACGCCGGGCCCCCTTGTGAAAGGCCGAGTAGCTGCCGACCATCACCTGCCAGCCCTCGGCGCCATCTGCCGCGCTGAGTTCTATAACGTTGTCGCCGAGCTGTATGTCGTCGGCGGGTATCTTTACGTAGTACCAGCGCGCCCAGCCCCATTCGCCATCTTGTTGGGCCATGTCCCAGTACTGGCGCGCGTCGGGGGTGGCGACGGGAGAAGGCGGACGCAAAGTCTCGTTGCCATTGACAACGATGCGGAGTGTCGCATCGTGCCCGCGCCGCTCCCGCCCGATGAAAGTCACCTGAACCTCGTCGGTGCACGGGTCAGTTACGGTAAGCGTCTTGCGCAGCACAATATCCTTCTCAATCGGCTCGTACGGATCCCACGCGTGGCCGTCCTTCTGGTATACCTCGTCATCGCGGCCGCACATCGGCGAATCGTTTTCGATGAGCTCGCCGTAATACAGGTGGATCGCGTCTTCCTTCTCCCCCATCCACACGTTGCGCATGGTGGCGCCGCCAGTATTGTAGATTTCGCGGGCGGACTGACTGATTCTCGATATCATTGCATGTCACGCTCCGTAGAACACAGGTTTTGTGCGGTGTGTCGCTGTCGGGCTGCCCTTCGACTTCGCTCGGGGCCTGCGGGAAGCCTGGCATGCGCCATGGTCAGTAATCCGAGCTAATCCATCAGCAGGCCGCCGTTCAGGTCGAATACCTCGCCGGTAATGTAGGCGGCCAGGTCAGAAGCCAGGAAAGCGACGGCAGCAGCGATTTCTTCCGGCCTGCCAATGCGGCCTACAGGTATCTGGCGCGCATACTCGGCTTCCATCTCGGGATCCGTCATTGGGGTGGCGATGAAGGCCGGACATACCGCGTTACTCGTTACCTCCGGGGCACCGGCTCTGGCCACCGACTTGGTCAAGCCCATCATGCCGGCCTTCGAGGTGGCGTATGAAGCGCTGACGGTGAGACCGCCCACCTTGCCGGCCATGGATGCGATGTTTATCACCCGACCCCAGCCGCGCCGCTTCATCTCCGGCACCACGAGCTTGCTGAGCATGAAAGCGCTGGTGAGATTGATGCGTATCACCCGCTCCCAGTCCTCCAGCGTCGCCTCTTCCAGCGACAACACGCTCTGGATGCCGGCGTTGTTGACCAGAATGTCAACCGGGCCAATCTGATCGGCTACGGCGTTCAGAAGCTCCTCACATTCAGATTCATCGCTGACATCGCACACGGCAAAGGAAACTTCGGAAGGCAAATTGTGTCCGGCATGTTCGTCAATGTCGGCGGCGACCACCTGGCAGCCTTCTTCGACCAGGCGCTCGGCTATGGCAAGGCCGATACCACGGGCTCCGCCGGTTACCAGGGCGACTTTGTTGATGATTCCCAAGTCCATGACGCTCTCCTCTGGGTGCGAATTGTGTGGCTATTCGAAGCGGTAGTCGCGGGCGGTCTCGAAGAAGGTGACGACGTTCTTCACCGGCACGTCGAAGCCAATAGCGTTGCTGACCCGCAGTACCAAACCGCCGTTGTAACCACATTTCTCGATAAGCTCGATGACATGGTCGCGGACATCTTCGGTGCTGCCGAACGGCAACACCTGCTGCAAGCTGCCGCAACCGTGAAGAGTTATCTTGTCGCCCCAGCGCTGCTTCACCTCCATCGGGTCCATGCACTCGGGCTGAATCGGATCAATGACATCAAAGCCGACCTCGATGAGATCATCCATGATTTCCTTCAGATCGCCGTCAGAGTGGATGTAGAGGTGCAAATCGGGATTGATGGCACGCAACTCGGAGAACATTGCGGCGAGGCGCGGCTTGTCATACCGACGCCAGGTGTCGGCGCCCATGAGGATGCGGTCCTGCATGGCGATGTCGCCGCCGACGCAGAACATGTCCACCCCGGCAGAGACAACCCGGCGGCCGATCTCGGTCCACAGGCCGTAGATCTTGTCGTAGAGGTTGTTGACGAAATCGGGATTGATCAGGTAATCCATCAGGAACTGCTCCATGCCGCGCAGCAGCCAGGCCTGCTTGTAAGGCTGGGTGACGCCGGAGCTGACAAACAGCCCCTGGTCCTTGTAGGCCTGCACCCGGGCGGGCAGGTTGGGGTCGTCAACGAGCTCGTCAGCCGTGGGGAAAGGATAGTCGTCGGGATCGTCGAGGTCCTGCAGCGGCCCGGCAATCCATTCGACGTACTTCTCGTCGCGACCGATGCGCTGGATAGTCCCCCAGCGATCCTCAAAGGTGCGCTGGTCGTGCCAGAAGAAGTCCTGGCCCCCGCCGGGCCAGTCGCCGGGTTTGGCGTGCTTGGGCTTTTTCTCCCATTCGGGGAACCTGATTGCGACGCCGACGCCGGCCACGCCGTCAGTACCCAGGATCTTGTGGACCTCGGCCAGCGTGTGAACGCCGTAGTGGGCCATCATCGCTCGGTCCACCTCGGCGCGTGCAGCATATACCGCCGGGATGCGGTCCGGGCGCTGATGATTCATGGTCATAAGGTATCGTTCACGCGGTGTCATGCAACTCACCCTTTACATGGTCCGTGAAATAATATAATTCGTTCGTGAGCAATAGTTGACCTTCTACCGACGCATCAGGTGCGCCGCGCGATGACGATTTGCCCAGGTTACGCGAGGCAGAATACAAAGGGCCGCGCCTTCGCAAGCGCGGCCCTTCCAACGGCTACGGCTGTCAGGCTGGAAAGCCTGACTCACGCGATAATGAGTTAGCCAGTCTAGTGGCTCGCAACCCTTGTCTTCGCGGATTTCGGCAAGCTGAGAGTCACATTGCCCGGGGCGGTGACTTTGTAGGTGGTCGAACTGACCTGGGTGACGCTGACCGCCAAGGGCCAGACTACCTCATCGCCGACACCGTAATCATACACATCGAACCAGGTGCCCACCGGGAATTCGGCCTCCAGCTTCTCAGCGGTCACGTCCGGGTGGGCCTGTGTGTCTATCACAGCGCCACCGGCCACACCCAGGATGCGGTATTCGGCCGTGCGCTCGGCATTGACCACGCGCGCGCCCTGGTAGTAACGGTAGCCGCGCAGATGAAATGGCGTTGAGGTCGCCACCTTCTGGTCTTCGGTGCCGCTTACCTGCCCGGTGCCGATGCGGGAGT
>JALGTY010000373.1 GCA_029821145.1 Candidatus Zipacnadia bacterium | reverse complement strand
CATGCCGCCGATAATGTCCCTCACCCAGCGCTGCCAGAAGATGTAGTAGGGGACGAAGTAGTAGCGTCTGCCATCCGGCCCGACCCATCCCAGGCCCTTGTCAATGATCTTCTCGCCGGTCTCGGGCTCGCCGTCGAGGCCTTCCGTATTCCACGGTTCAAAATCATTTTCAGGGAAGGTTCTGTTACATACCGGGCAAGTAACCTTGAACGGCTTGTCGCGGCTCATTTTCCACGGGTAGTGCCCGGCCTTGCGGGTTATCTTATCCCCGCAGAAGGGGCAGTCGTGGGCAATGCACACGTTGATGGCCCTGAGCTGCTCCGGCGGGGGCACAAAGTCCCAGATCTCCTGGTCAGACATCTTCACGTACCAGTTATCCGAGGCTTTCCCACTGGGCACCTGCGCCTTGGCCCACTCATACTTCTCGATCTTCTCCTGCACGCGCGCCATCGTCTCGTCATCGTAGTACGTCCGCCTGTCCTTGCCATACGCCATTGCGCACAGCAGCATCAGACAAATGATCAACCAGGCGATTTTCATCGTGTTCCACTCCTTTATCGTACGGACTGACCTCAGCTAGCCCGAATCACTCACCGACGCGTAGCTCGGCCTGCCCTGAGCTTGGCGAAGGGCAGGTGAGAACGCGATAGCGTTCTCAGCTTCCAGCCCGAGGCCTTCTTCGATCGGTTCACCAATAATCCAAGCTATTCCCGTGCAGCGAATTGCGCCAGGAATTCCCTGGCCTTCTCGACCCTCGGCGGGCAGCCGGGTAGATGTGGCCGACCGGCGGCCTGCTCCCCAGCGCACTTGCCCAGGAAAATAGCCTCGCCATCTTCGCACGCGGTCTTGCCCATCACAATGCAGCAGTCAGGCACAGCACCGCCGGCCCTCACATTATCCCGCAAAGCACGGATCACATTCAACTTGCAGGAGCTGCAGGCACCCTCAGCGCACAGGTGCAGTCCGGGCAACTCCCGCAGCATCGCCTCGTGGGCCCGCTCGAACCGCCGCCGGATACGCTCCAACTCCTCACCCACGACGCGTATATCATCCGGACTCACCATGCCCTGCTCGCGGGCGAACTTCAGCACCGGCACTTCGTCCAGCTCGAAGCCCATCGCCGCAGCGGCGATCACATCAACCGACGGAGTGTGGCGGCCGGCGAAGATGTGGCCGAAGTTGGCAACCGTGCCGGTCCCCGGGCCGATGCCCTCCATGCCCAGCGTGCCGTCCACGATGGTCAGGTCCGGCGTCATCAGGCGGTTGAGGGCCACGATGGCGCGGTTAATGTCCGGCACCTCGTAATGGAAAGCGCCCTTGTTGGCGCTGCTGATGCACCCCTTCAGGTTCTTCATCCCCAGCGTGACCTGACAGTCCAGGTGCGTCTTCATCACCGCCACGTTGATCAGGCGGTCGAACTCGAAGACCAGCTCGCTGATCTCCAGTCTCGGCGGCAGGTGCTCCGAGGCGTTATCAAAGCTGCGATATGGGCCGCGCGGCATCGCAGTCCACTCGGCACCCTGCGCCTCCACCACCTCGGCCATGCCCGTTTCGACAAAGACATTCTCAGGATGTGGATGGCTCATGTACGGCCCATCGGCGACCATGATCCGGCCCGCGCCCCGCTCTTTCGCCCACTCAATCAACGCCCCGACCAGACCCGGGTTGACCGTGCCGCCGGTAGTCCAGTGCTGCTCCATGTGCAGGTTCGGCTTGATCAGCACCGACTCGCCTGCGCCGATGAGGTCCTGCGCCTCAGCCAGACGGACCAACTGCGGTACGACTTCGGCATACTCCCCGTCGCTGTGGAGAATCGCCACCGGAAAGAGGTTTCTCCTCACCGCGCCAGCCACCCTTCCAGCCATTGCTCGAAATTGAGCTGCGGACGATAGCCGAGTAGCTGCTCCGCCCTGGCAATGTTGTAGGTAGTCCGGATCTGCTCCGGCAGCTTGATGCCGGCCTGCTCCAGAGCGATAGCTTCCGGGAAGTGCTTCAGAATCGCAGAGCGGGCGTCGCTGTACAGAGCCGGGCCATCGGCCTCGGTAAAGGGCGTCCTGGTGGCGATAATGACCGGCTGATTCTTCGCCTCGCTTTGCAGAGCCAGCAAGTGCGCCTGCGCCACATCGGACACCTGGATGCGGCTGCCCAGCAGGCCCAGGCCGAAGCCCGGCTCCTGCTCGTCGCACGGGATAAAACATGCGGGCCGCAGCGCCAGATAGTCCAAGCCGTCATTGTGCCGAAACATCTCGCAGAACTGCTCGCCAACGTGCTTACTCACCCCGTAAAGATTCTCCACCGGGCGACAGGGCCTGGTCTCGTCCATGGGCAATTGCTCGGGGCCGTCGGGGATATAGCCCATCGCGGCGATGCTGCTGGTGTATATCACGCGCTTGACGCCCGCCTCAGCCGCCGCCTGCAGCAGGTTGCAGGTGCCCTTGATGTTGCAGTCAATATACTGCTTTGGCGTGTAGGACTTCCACGGATGAATGCCGGCGATGTGGAGGACCTGCTCCACGCCGTCGCAGAGGGGCTTCACCTCTTCCGACTGCGCGAGGTCGGCGGCCACGAATTCGTGCGGCGTATCCAGCGGCACAGTGTCGCTGAGGCGGAGGTCATAGCCGCCCTCCTGCTCGACGAGGGCAGTTACTGCCTTGCCCAGCACGCCGGCGGCCCCGGTTATCAGGGCTTTCATCGTCGACTCGTTTCCTGGAGCATTCCAGCAGGCAATTTCGCCTTCTTTGGGCATATCTCCTGTTGCCGCGAGAAACTGCTTTGGCGAAAATGGGCCATTCAGCCCACTGGGACCCTCGAAGGGGAAGGGAATGTGCCAGGGCGCGGCGAATGGGCTATTGCCTGTAGTTGTACAAATTTTGGGCAATTCAAGCTATAGGGCGACGCTGTGGCGTCGTTAGTCGTAATGGAAGGGCCTGTCGCAGGGAGCTTTGCTTTGCAAAGCTCGCAAGGCTGGCCCAGCCGTTGTCGTTGGGCGTTTGGGTGTGCAGACCTCGCCAGGGTAGCGTCCTGCGTGGGCCGGCCTCCCAGCGCCCGATACGACAGGGCGCTGCTAGACGCGGCCCTTCCAACAGCAGCACGACGTGTAACGGGAGACGCTTGCAAGGCTCTAGACTCCTTTTACGATTAGAAATCTGCATAACTACTATATTGCACCGAACCCGGAAAGGAACGGCACTGCAATGACCAACATAGACTACGGCGTTGTTGCGGTTTACCTGCTGCTCGTCGCCGCGACCGGCTTCGTCGTCCGCGCCAGGAT
>JALGTY010000372.1 GCA_029821145.1 Candidatus Zipacnadia bacterium | reverse complement strand
TGCGAATGGAGCCGGGAAAGACGCGCAGCGATCTTGGCTGCATCATCGGGCTGCACCAGCGGCGCGATCATCAAGTCGTGTGTCTTGGACCACCCGATCGCGTTGGAGGTGTGCGCCGCCATCTTCGCGAGGATCTCTTCGTGCTTGAGCTTGTAGGCCTGCGGGATGACGGCATCGTACCAGGTCAGCAGGTCCCATTTCTTTGCGAGCGTCTCGCCCCG
Source organism: Candidatus Zipacnadia bacterium (assembly GCA_029821145.1). Lineage (GTDB taxonomy): Bacteria > Armatimonadota > Zipacnadia > Zipacnadales > UBA11051 > UBA11051. The sequence continues at coordinate 5,411 of JALGTY010000372.1, read as the reverse complement.
GAAGTCCAGCTCTTCGCCGGCGCGATTGCTGAAGAGGTGGAGCACGAAGCGGTCCGGGCGTATCTCGAACTCCTTGGGATGCTGGAGTGCGGCCTCCCGGCAGGAGATCATTACCCCCCTCTGGTCGCCGACGATAGCGGCCCAGTCGCCGCACTCCTCGCCCTCGGCAAGTGTGCTTGCCTTGCCGGAAGCAGATTGAGAGACGACCTGGAAGTGGTTCTCGCCGTGGGCGAAAAAGTAGTGGCTGTCCTGCAGCATGTACGCGGTCATGCCCTTGCCCAGCGGGTGGGTGACGGACTTGTCCCACTCCTCGCGTGAGGTTCCGAAGAGCGCAGTCGTGTTGGGCCCCAGCGGCGTCTCGAACTCCCAGCCGACATCAGTGAACCAGACCTCATTGGTGTCGCGTGTGAGGACGAGTGTGTGGGTGATATTGGCCATGGGCTGTTTGGCGAAGACCTCGACGCGGGTGATGTGGCGGGCCAGCTCCTCGCCGTCGGCAGTTAGATAAGGGCCCTCGAAACGCACGCACGCGGCGACTGGGCCGCTGGCCTCAACCGTCATGGTCTCGCCCTCGGCAGAGGCACTGGCGACGCGACCGTTCTGGTCAACAACGTATAGGCCGCGAGTATCGTCACCACTGTGACTGCTGGCAACCCAGTGCTCGCTAGAGCCAAGTATGAACACCTGCGCTATCGGGGATTTGCCCTTCTTGAGGACGTAATCGGCTTCGCCGTTGATGATGTCTATTGATTCGTCATTTTGATCTGTAAACCGGACAGTCGGGACTGACTGAGAAACTGGCGTGGCAGGAGCCACTTCGACAAGGCAACCGTCGGCGGAGTTGACCAGGGCGTCGAAGCGCACCCACTTGATGGCACCGTCTTTGGCCCAGTGGGCGATGGCTTCGCGCTGGTGAGGTAGCGGGTGACCGCGTTTGTCCACCAGGCGGACGGCGTCAACATCCCAGAGCGTGCCGGCGGGGAAGGGGACGCCGATATACACGGGCCACTTCGCCACGCTGTCTATCCCTGCGGGCAAGTCGAGATGCACGGGGATTTTCTGGCCGGGCTTGAGTGGCTGCTTGGAGTCGCGCGCCTCCAGCCGCACCTCCTCCTGAGCGACGAGTTTGCCCTGCTCGCGGAGTTGCAGCCTGAGCTTTGCTTCAGTCAGCCCCAGCGTGCGCAAATCTACCAGGACTCTCCCCTCTCGCCGCGCCGGTATTGCTTCAACCTGCGCTACGGGCTTGCCGCCGGACGGTTTGAAGAGCTTTGCGGTCACCCGGGCCTGCTGCAGGTCGAGGCCCGGTGTGTGCAATTTCAGTTGCGCCTCAATCCAGCGCTCGCCGGGCCTGGCATAATTGCGCTGGAAGGCTATTTCGAGAGGTTGGCCTTTTGCTGGCCCCGCAGTTTGCTCAGCGGCCTGTACCTCGCCAATGCCAGTCAGTACGAGCATTCCCGCCGAGGTGTCGCCATAACTGCCGCCGAAAGCTCGAGGGTCCAGGTCCGGCCCGTTGCGTCCGATGTTGAAGTTCAACTTCGCTTGCCATGTGTCAAGCTGCAAAGCCGCTTTCGGTATAGCCATCTCAACTGTCCAGGCGTTGTGGGTCTTGCCAACGGCGTGCTGCCATTGGGGGTTATAGGCGGAGCCGTCTGTATTCTGATCGTAAATCGCGTCGGCTGCGTTGACGACAAACTGATATACCACGTCACCTTTGCCCGATGTGTCTATCCACAGCTCGACACAGTCGTCTTTCCATGCGCCTTCGTCGCGGCGGCGCTTTTCGGCCACCGGGGGCTTGCCAGCTTGGTAGTCGCAGACCACTGCTAGATATATGGCCGCCTGGTCATAGCACAGGGCAGCGGACGCGCGCCCCTGAATGTGGCCGGGATATGAATGGTCGCCGCCGATTGCCACGCCGCATCGCTTAAGTCCCCGTCAATGTCCGGGGCAGCAACACAACGCGGCAGCTCAACCACAGTAGCTCTGGCCTCGGTGCGCTGGATGAAACTTGCCAGCGGAGACGGCGAAAAGTCAAGGCGAAGCGGCTGGGCACTCACGAAACTGACAGCAAGCATGTACGATAAGGCAACGAAAATGGTCAGCTTCCTGGTCATCTTTTTGCTCCTATTGAGACCGGATTCGGCATAGCACGTCAGCCCCGTCGGCCGGAAGCCCGTGCCACATGAGCGGACGGCCCCCTAATCGTCAATCTTCAGCGCAAGGCCCAGAATGATGATCTTGCTGATGCGACTGGCGCGCCTGGCCCATTTCGAGTCCGGGTGCTTGTAGCGATATGCGTCAAGCAGGGTGGGCACGAGAATGAGGGCGCCGATGCTGTCCTCGCTCCAACCGAGAGAGTCAGCCATGCCCTTGGTGTCGCGCTCGTCAGGGCCATAACCTGCAAAGGCCGTGGCTGAATAGCCAACCGTCAACCAGAAGTTCAAGGTTGCCAGGCCCTTGAGAAAAGGCTCGTCCTCGTTGCGTAGATTCGGATGCTCTTCAAGCAGCCATTCGTTGATGATATGCTGAGCGTTGAAGCCGGCAGAGGCGGTGATGTAGTGTTCGCGGTTCGAGAGCTCATGGCCGGGTTCGATGGTGAAAAAGGGGATGAAACTGAACTCCACGCTATTGAGGTCAGGGCTTGAGCCAACAGCGAGGTTGGCGATGAGGTGGCCGGACTCATGGCCCAGGAAACCGACGAATGCACCCTTGAAGAACTCCGATGAATCCCCCGCCCACATCTTGTGCGGTCTTGGCCGATCCGCTTGCGAAGCCAACGTCGTCCCGTCCGGGCCGGTTACGTCAGCCGCCTCGGCGATCAACCATAGCTCATGGCCCTGGGAGAGACGCTGTTCTACCAATCGCGCCAGACGATCCCTTTGTCCGATCTCTAACAGCGGCAACTCAGTAGGCGACGCCAATACCACGGCGCTGACCAGCAGCGGCATCACCAGGGCAACACAAAGCGCCAGCTTCCTGCTCATCTGTTCACACCCGCTCTGATGAATTGAGCCGCTCATGTCACACGACAACTTCGCCGCGAAGCCGTGCATCTCCTTGCTTTGCCGGCCTTTGCAGAGGTTGCAGCAAACAATATGGCGAAATGTCCGCTGCACTGATCCGTAGAAGAGCCGCCTGCGTGAGGTGAAAGAATAATGTCCGAAGCCGAATATGAGGTGAAGCATATTCGCGGCGTGCGAATAGCTATGCGAGACGGCGTAGAACTCGCGGCGGCAATCACGCGGCCGGACGCCCAGGGCGAATTCCCCGCCATCATGAGCTACCACCCGTACCGAGGCACCAGTGCAGCCCAGCCACCCGAATCATATCGCCACCTCGCACACCGGGGATACGTGATGGTCCACTTCGATGTCAGGGGCACTGGCAATTCCGGGGGCTTTACCACGGACATCTACTCCGAGCAGGAGATCCAGGACGGATGCGAGATGGTCGAGTGGATTGCCGCCCAGCCGTGGTGTGACGGGAATGTCGGGATGTGGGGGATCTCATACCCCGGAGTAGTGTGCTGGCAGGTGGCGATGCACAGCCCCCCACACCTGAAGTGCATCATCGTGCGCTCAGGCTGCGATGATGTGTACTCGGAATGGACCAACCCCGGTGGCTCCCCACGACCGTTCATGTACCAGACCTACTCTCCGCTGATGACCACCTACAATTGCGCACCCCCGGACATTGATGTGTGCGGCGAGAAATGGGCCGACATCTGGAACGAGCACCTCGAGCATAACGTGCCGTGGGGCATCGGCTTCATCACCCACCGGCTCAACGGCCCGTACTGGCGATCGCGGTCGGTGCGTCCGGACTACGACCGCGTCAAGTGCCCGGTATTTGTCATCGGGGGTTGGGCGGACTGGTACGCGACCGCGTTGCTGAGAGCGTTCTCACACCTGCAGGTGCCGAAGCGAGCGCTGGTCGGTCCGTGGTCGCACTTCTGGCCTGAGGATGGCATTCCGGGGCCACGAATTGACGGCCTGCGCGAGTGCCAGAGATGGTTCGACCATTGGCTCAAGGGCATTGACACGGGCGTGCTTGACGAGCCGCCGGTTACTCTGTTCGTCAGAGAGTATTCGCCGCCGGCCAGCCTGATTCTCGAAGACAAAGGGGCCTGGCGATGCGAAGAAGACTGGCCCCTGCCACGCACCCAGAATACCCCAATGTACTTGCACCCGGAAGGGCAACTGACATCCGAGCCTCATCCCGAAGATGCATGCGATGAGTATATTTACAACCCGGCAGTGGGGGTTGCCGCAGGGCAGCACGGTGGCGGGGCCAGTCCCGGCTGGCATCTCCCCACGGACCAGCGCCCCGATGAAGCGCTCTCTCTGACCTACACGACCGCGCCGCTGAAAGAGGACCTGGAGATAACCGGCAATCCCCTCGCCCACCTCTACGTATCCTCTTCGGCAGAGATCGCCTATCTCAGCGTGAAGCTTTGCGACGTAGCGCCGGATGGCACTTCGCTACTCGTCAATAAAGGCAGCCTCAATGCCACTCGACGTAACTCTCACGAGCAGCCGGAGGCTCTGGAGCCGGGCAAGGTTTACGAACTCAAGATTGACATGCTCGCGGTGGCCTACAGATTCCAGGCCGGACATCGCATCCGCCTGGACATCGCCTGTGCGGATTTCCAGAACGCCTGGCCGACACCCAGCCCAGCAACCAATACGATATACTATGGCACCGAGTGCCCTTCCCAGATTGTCCTGCCAGTTGCCCCGCAGCAGCAGCCCAAGCTTCCCGAGCCTAACCTGAAGCCCTCTCCCAAGCCCCTTCCCGCACTTGCAGACATCGCAAAGCCACAGCACACCGTTACTCACGATTCAATCAATGAGACAACGACCGCCGCCTTCGAAGCCAACGGAGGCAGCGGAGCCCTACGAGGCAGCTTTACGGTATCGGCCAGGAACCCCGCCGAGGCGGTCGCCAAAGCCTCTTATCGCAGGGATTATTCCACACCAACGATGCAGGTCGAAGCTGAGACCCAATGCACCACGACCAGCGATGAGACGACCTTCCGCCATTTGGTACAGGTCCAGGTGACCGTCAATGGCAAGTGTCATGTCACTTCGAGAAAAGCTGGTCGGTGTCTGTGCCCAGAGAATTCGATTGAGCCGGCCCCTGCCCGATCGGCTGACAATATCACAATCAGAACGGAGAGGCTACAGATGAATGACCACAAAGATGTGTGGAGTGTTGTCCGATTTGACCCACAAACCCGTCTGTTCGTCGTGCGCTCATCCGACGGCGTGACGGAACTAAGCTTCGGGCCATCCTTTGAGACCAATGGCAAACGCCTGACGCTGCAGGATGCCTGCGAAGTGACGGGCAGCGCCGAGTTGACGCCAGGAGAAGAGGGGCGGATAAGTACCTCCTTTGACGAGCCGGCGCTT
>JALGTY010000371.1 GCA_029821145.1 Candidatus Zipacnadia bacterium | reverse complement strand
CTTCACTCTTGCGAACTCAGAACTCCCCAGATAGCTCGTGTCACATGAGTAGCGCTGTAGGTTGTTTGGCACGGAATTAAGTATGGTGTCCGCAGAATTCAGAAATGGTCGCAGGCGTAATAGACTGAGTCCAGCTTGGGGAATAGAATCCGCAACAGCTTCTGGTAGCGCTGCGGGATGCTGATGCCACGCAGGCTGAGTATCTCGGCCAGTTCATCTACCGTTGCCCCGCCGCACAACAGCAGGAAGAATTCCCTGCCGCTGAGGTCGAGCGGTAGCTCCGGCTCGTCGTCGCAGACTCTTGCATCCGGGCCCAGCACGCGCAAGGTGGCAGTTTGCCCGACCTGGCTAAAGCCGATCGTCAGCGGCTGGCTGACGGCAAAGCCCGCCTGACTCAGGCGGCCCTTGAACTCCGCAACCAGCTTTTTCAAGAGCGGACGCAGCCTGATGACCCGCAACATCATGCCCTCGGACAGAGTGTGAGTAATGCGCGTGGGTGCGAGAATACGGAAGCGGTCAAGCAGGGGATGGCCGAAAGGCAACTGGCAGGTGAGCGAATCATTGTGCTGCTCTGTGGCCGCCATCATGACTGTTTCGGCGAGCGGGACGAAGGCCTGCAAGTGTCCGTGCCTGCAGCAGGCCTCGTAGATGCGCTGGGGCGAGCCGCTTGCGTAAGCGCAGACCTCGCCATCAGATTCGGCAACCAGCCAGGGCAGGCAGCCCAGGAATTTGGCGTGCTCATCGGACCAGTACTGCGGATGGCGGACCATCGAGAGGGTTCTCTGGGCGTTGAACTCGTCGTAGCAGCGGATAACCCCGGCAAGGTCAGTGTCCTCGACGTATTCGCGCACCGTGTAGGGGCCTTCAGCATCACCGGGCAGCTCGCTGGGCACCGGCACGCTGCAGGAATGCTCCGGGAAACACTCCCAGCCGACGCGCTGGTAAAAGCCCGTGAGACCCGAAAAGAGCATACTGATGTCATAGCCCTGCTGTTCCATGTAGGCGACCTGGGCTTGTAATAGCGCAGTACCGTAGCCGCGCCTGCGGTATTCGGGATGGGTTGATACACCGCCGATGCCGCCCATCTCGACGCGGGTGGAGCCGATGCGGACGGGGCGATTCGCCACGCGCACCGCTGAGACGATCTTGCCGTCCGCCACGATCACCTTGAGCTGTGAGAGCTCGAGTGTGGTATCATCGTACATGGCCCTCTCGAAACGCTCGCGAGGGGCGGCGTCTCGAAAAACGAATGCAAAATGATCAATCAGCTCATCAATTTCATCTGCTCTGAGATCGCGCAGCTCCATTGCGGCTACCTCCGGGCTGCTGATATGCGCTGGCAGTGTCGTGGGCGGCTAGCAAGGATTTCTTTGCCTGTCAGCGAAGTCCTTTGTGGAGTAATCTATGGCAGAGGGAGATCAGTAGATGGGCGACTACAGATTCGTTGACCATACCCAGGTGCGTGACCTGATTGAGCAGGTTACCATACTCGAGGCGGTGGCGTTCGCTGAGTACGAGGGTGCGCCGACCTTTGATGAGAGCTTCACGGAATGGTATCTGAGGCGCCCCGGCTCCACCGCAAGGCTAGGCGTGGCGGCGCTGGACGACGGGCAGATGGTCGCGGTGGTGCTGGTGGCAATCCAGTCCGTGCAGCTTGGCGGAAAGGTGCTGGACTGCGGGATCATCGATTCGGTGGCGACTCATCCGGAGCACCGCAGGCAGGGCCTGGCGCGCAAGTTGATGGAGATGGCGCATGAGAAGATGCGGGTGGCCGGGGCTGATGCAGGGGTGCTCTATACCAACCCGGAGGACCACCCATACGAGTTCTACAGGCGGCTCGGCTACCAGACGCGGGCGATCTGCCAGATGATGGAAGGCAAAAGGCCCGCTGAGAATGGGGCGCTGATGGTGAGGGCGGCGGGTGCGGTCGAGCATGAGGTGATTGCCCGGATGCTGAATGAATTCTACAGCGCGCACGAGGGCTACGCGCCGATGAGTGCCGAGCTGTGGGAGTGGCATAAGGTAGCCAGGCCGCTAGGAATGGAGGTCCTGCTACTGGTGGCCGAGGCCGATGGAAAGCCGGTGGCGACCTGCACCTACGCTGAAGTGCCGATACTGCTCAAGGGCGAGACGGTTACCGTGGCCGCACTTTCGGATTTTGCCTACGACGCTGATGCGTGCGATGGGGCAGATGCCTTGATGAGCCTGCTGGTAGCAGCGCCGCAGGGAACTGTAGTTTGTTTAGTTGATAAAGAGGACTCGCTTTCCGAACACTACCGGGAAGCCGGCTTTACGAAGGTAGTCAGCGAAGTGAGCATGGTGTTGCCGTTCTCCAAGGCCGCGCACGAGGCGATGGAAAACAAGTCAGGGCCGTGGTACGTGATGGTCGAGTCGGTGATCGGAGTATAGGTGACAGCAGAATGATCGAAGCAATCGTCAACATCCTGACGATGACTGTGAAGATCACCGCTATCGTATTCGTGATGATGGTGATCATCGAATACCTTCAACTGCGCTATCAGGCGACAATGCGGCGGGGTCTGACCGGTCGGCGCTGGATACAGTACGTGGTGGCTGCGGCGCTAGGGGTTGTGCCGGGCTGCGTCGGGGCCTTCTTTGTGGTCAGCCTCTATATGCGTGGGCTGACGAGCTTCGGGGCACTGGCGGCGGTGCTGATTGCGACCTCGGGCGACGGCGCTTTCGTGCTGCTGACAGAATTGCCGCAGACCGCACCTCTTCTATTTGCCATTTGCGGGCTCGCCGGGGTGGCAGTGGGCTTTGTCGCCGATGCGCTGGTGGATAAGTTTAATGTCAAGCTGTGCCAGGACTGTGAGCCGGAGTTGCACGAAGAGGACCTGGTGGCGTCCGGCTTCTCGCTGTCGCATTTCGTCCGCGAGCATGTGTATCATCACATCATGCGGCAGCACCTGCTGAGCCTGTTTCTGTGGCTGCTGGGCGCGTTTGTGGTGCTTGAACTGATCCAGCCGTACGTGGATGTGCGTGGGCTGCCGGTGAGCAATGTGGTGCTTGTGGTTATCGCCGCCGGTATCGGGATCTTGCCCGAGAGCGGCGCGCACCTGGTGTTCATTCTGCTGTTCGCCGAGGGGGCTCCGCTGCTGTCGGCATCGCTGCGCGATTCCTTGTACGTGAAGGCAGTCAATGTGGCGGCAGGGCTGGTCATCGGCCTGGCAGCGCTGGGGTTGGGGTACTAGAGCGGCAGGTGTGCGCGTCAGGTGCAACGAAGCGTAAAGAGTGGTTTGGCGTTGAAGTGACCTGACAGGAGGCGCGTCATGCCTGAGCCAGCTATCTTCGATACTGACATTGGCGGCGATATAGATGACGCCTACGCGCTGGCGCTGATATTGAAATGCCCGGAGCTGGAGCTGATAGGCGTCACGGTGGGCCATGGGCCGACGCGACAGCGGGCTAAGATAGCGCTGAAGATGCTGCACTGCGTGGGGCGTAATGATGTGCCGGTGGCGGTGG
>JALGTY010000370.1 GCA_029821145.1 Candidatus Zipacnadia bacterium | reverse complement strand
TGACATGGACTGGCCGCACACTGGATTGTGCTCTGCTCGGCGCCGGCCCCCACAATGTCCGCACTGCTACCGGCCTCGCGGCCAACCGCCTCGCTGTGATCTCAGGCGGCGAATACGTTGGCGGAGTGCTCAAGGGCGCGCAAGTGTCGCTGTGGGAGTTGTTCCCATACTGCCGCAAACTGTGGGACCGCATCAGCCGTCAGATGAATCCTCAATCCCTGACTGTGGGCAACCTTGAGGGCCACCGCTGCGTACTGATCGGTGTCCATAAGAGTGTATTACTGGAGCCGGTGGTGCGCTTGCGGCCGTGGGTTTACCGCCTCGAAGGCGAACGGCTGGTCGCTGTGTGGAAGGGCAGCAGTTTTTCGCAGCCGTACGTGGCCGCCACGTTTGCGGATGTCTGTCCCGAAAGCCCTCACGATGAAGTCTGCGCTCTGGAACTAACCCGTGGCAGGCAGTGTCAAATAATCATCTATCAGTGGCGTGGCTTTGTGATGGAGGGAATTGCACAGAGCACTCCGGCCCCGTTCGGTGATACTATCAAGCATGCGCAGGCCACGGACGGGGAGACAGCCCTCTACGTCTGGGTGGGCGGCCAGTGCGGTCAAATCGTCGGGTTGGAGGTGCCGCAATGGCCGAAAAACTCGCTTGCGAGGCTGGAGCCACGTTACCAGACTCAGCAGATGCCCCGGCCGGTTGCATGGGATATCGGCTGGTTCGCGGGTCGGCCGGCTGCGTACGTACTATCTGAGTGGGGCGAATTGATTCGTATGCCGCTGGTTGCGGTCGCTGAGGAATAGATTGCGCGGATCAGGCTCTTGCGGTTATAATCGAGGAGCAGCAAGCGGAAGCACACGGGAGAGTGTTAAGATGATTCTGCGATATCTGCTCATCTCAGCAATAATCATGTCATTTTGCATACTGACTGGCGGTTGTGGTGGCGGCTCGGGGCCAGACAGCTTATTAGATCAGGGCGACGCCAGCAGCTCCGGTGACGACCAACCCGGCATATACGATCCGCCGGGCGGCGGCAACGGCGGCACAGGATCGCCCGGCAGCGGCAGCGGCGGCACAATCACGCCTCCGTCTCCACCCGGTGGCGACGTCGGTGGTGGCATCCAGCCACCCGCGCCACCGCCTATCTAGCGCCTTGACCCAACTGCCGCAGGAAAGAGCACCTGACCAGCATTATTCCTAGCGCGTAGCTCGGCCTGCCCTGAGCTTGTCGAAGGGCAGGTGAGAATGCGGGGTACCCGCGCCACAGGCGTGGGGCAATTCTCAGCTTCCAGCCCGAGGTCGTTAGACCCGCCGGCCCTGCTGTGTTGTTCGCTATGCTGCGGCTCAGTATCCAGCAGCCGCCAACGCCGCAGCCAGATCCGCTCCTGCCGCATATTCGAAGCTCGGCGCTGACCACAGGTACTCGCTGCTGGTCTCGGTGTCGTTGATGGCGGTGCTGAGCAGTTCTCCGGCGCGCATGTCCTCGGTCAACTGTAGCACGCTGCCCATTGCCTGCAGTTCTACTGTGTGCTCTAGCAGATGGCGGTACTGTATATCTCTCTTCGGCTTCGGCTCCGGGATGATACCGCCGGTGGGCATCGGCTTCGGTTCATCGTCTTTGTCGTCCACCCTTTGCTTTGACGGCTTCACTTCCTGCCGGATGCGCGCTTTGCCGAATTCGGCTGCGAAGTCTGCCAGTGATGGATACTGCGACTGCGGCACCACGCACAGCCCGAAGACAACCCTGACATCATGCAGGGGCCGCCTCAGAGTGTATTCCGCCTGCCGGCCGTAAATCGTCAGGGCCAACCGGCTGAAATCGCCCTGGCCGACCCAGTGCAGGTCTCCGGGCTTGACGCGCCGCTCGATGGCGCCTTCTGCGGGCCCGCACCGGCCGACGACTATGCCGATATAGCAGCCACGTGTCGCTAGAGCCATCGTTTCGAGTTGCGCCAGGCCGGTCGGCTCGCGGTTCCATTCCCCGCCGCGAACTACGATGCTTTCCATGTCAGACGCGTTGCCCAGCACTAGTGACACATATGCCTGCCGACTCCTGCCGAACCCGACGTTATCGAAGTCGAAGCTGCAAAGCGCCATCCCCTCGCTCTGAATGGCGCTTACATGCGCCGGCGCCGGGTAGCTCTGGGTGTAGGCCGTCGGGCTGGTGGTCCCGTGCTCGGCGAAGCAGATGAGTACTGGCACCGAGCTTGCTTGCAGCGTCCCACACATCGTGCCCAGCGAGAATTCCGGCGCAACAAAGGTAGTCGTCGCCGTCACACTGGTCGGCCCGTCGGCGCGTGTGTTGATGTGGTAAGGCATTTCCAGCCGTGGAGGGGCAACCGGCTCCCCGGCGGCGGGCAGGAGAAAATACATGGCGAACGGCTCCGGATGGGCTATCGCGCCGATACCAAAGTACCTGGCCAGCACATAGGCGGACACTCCGGCGCTGCGGAGGTAGTCAGACGGAAAGCTGCGGTACATGGCACCGGCCATCTTATACCGCGGTGCCCAGAGCCGCATTCCCACGTCAGCGCGCGCCAGTCGGATCGCCTCGGTCAGCTCTGCAGAAGGTTCCGACAGAGAGTTTTGCACCCACAGCAGACTGGCGAGCCGCAGGCAGTCGAAGGTCGGCGAATGGCCTTCCGGGAGGCCGTGGGACTTGACCAGGTTCAGCCACGAGCGCACCTGCGACAGCGCGCTGGAGACCCAAGCGGGCTTATCCAGTGCGGCTCCTGCAGAGGCGCGCGCAGCCGCCTGCAGCATCAGGTAGGCCTCATTGTGGGGCTCGACCAGATTGCGCTGGATTGCTGCTACCGCCTGATTCAGCGCCCCGGCCAGCGCCTCAGCCTCACTGCCCAGTTCCTGCCGGTAATTCTGCAGCACCCACGCCAGCGGCGGGACCGCGTAAAGCGTGGCATCGTAGGAAAAAGGTTGGCCCTGCCCGCCGTACCAGCGAAAATAGCCTACGGTCGGCGAGCCGTCTTGCGTATCCTGGTTGGCGAGTATCGCCCGCACCAGGGCCTGCGCCTGTTCGCCCTGGCCACTCTGGATGAGCAGTGCCGCCAGATAGCCGGGCGAGCTTTCCGCCAGGTTAGGCTGCTCCGCAGCGTCCCTGACCAGACCCGTGGTATTGTCGAAATTGGTCTGCCCGTATGCCGCTACTCCGGCGACAACATCTGCGTCTATCTCTGCGGCCCGGGCGACAGATGTACATAAAGCCGCTGTCACTACGAGCGCGAGGGCGATACCCACAAATGAGGTCTTTCCTATGTTTGCCATGAGTTTGCGAT
>JALGTY010000369.1 GCA_029821145.1 Candidatus Zipacnadia bacterium | reverse complement strand
GCTCCACCGCCGCGAGCATATCTATCTCGAAATCCACGGCTACGAGCTCCACAACGGCCTGGAGCACTTCATTCCGCGCTTCGGTGCTGAGAGGCTGCTCTTCGGCAGCGGCATGCCCGAGTTCACTCCCGCCTCAACGATGACGATGCTGGCCTGCGCGTGCATCAGCGCCGCAGACAAGCACAAGATCGCCCGCGACAATCTAGTGAAACTGCTTGAAGGGGTGGCGTGAAAATAGCATCGCTTGATTCCTCCAAGGTCATAGACTCTGTAGTCAATCTTGAATCGGTCAAAGCCTATCTTGATGACATCCTGTCAATCTTGAATCGGTCAAAGCCTATCTTGATGACATCCTGGTCATAGACTGTCACGCGCATATCGGCCCTCACAGCCGCTATTTTGTACCCGAAGATGACATTGACCACATCATTGAGGCGATGGACTCCGTCGGCGTTGACCAGGTCGCCATCAATGCGCTGGCGGCTCTGGAGGGCGACTTTGAGGCCGGCAACGACATGACCGCCGAGGCCGTGCGCAAGTACCCGGACCGCGTAATCGGCCACTGCTGCATCAATCCGAACTATCCGGACAAGGTCGCGGCCGAGACGGTGCGCTGCTTTGAACAGCTTGGCATGAGAATGCTCAAGTTTCACGCCGCCTGGCACCAGACGCCGCCGGAGCATGAGAACTACCGACCGGCGGTGGAGTACTGCGCTGCCCGCAAGATACCGCTGCTGACGCACCTCACCGATTACGTCAAGGGCCTGCCCGGCTACGTCGCTTTAGCCCGCGAGTATCCCCGGATGCCAGTAATCGTCGCGCATGCCACCGCGCCAAATGCCATTGACGCGATAGTGGAAAACTGCGCCCATGTGGAGAACATGTACTTTGATACGACCGGCTATCCCAAGTGGTACGCCAGCGTCGAGCGCCTGGTCAATGGCTGTGGCGAGGACCGCGTGCTGTTCGGTTCCGACATCGCCTGGCTCAATCTCGCCCACGAGATCGGCACAATCATCTTCGCGGATATATCCGATACAGCCAAAGAGAAGTTGCTGGGGCTCAACTTCCAGGCCATTATGCAGGAGAGCGATGCGCAATGAGCAAAGATATCAGCAGGCTGATATTCACAATGATCGGCGCCCTTGTTGGGCTCGCAGTCGGGTTATATGGCCTGCTTGCCACCTTCAAGTACTATGACGAGATGATATCCAGGGGCGGGATACTGCCGGTGCTGGTGGTGGTGCTGTTTTGTGGTGGTGGCTTGGTAGGCGGCGGCTATGCCTTGCTAAGCCTCCACGTGTGGAGAGAAAATGTGGCGCAGAGGAAAAAGGAGGCCAGTAAGAAAAAGTATGGGCGGAAGAAGCGATAGGCGACTGTACGCGTTGGCTGTGCTGCTGGCTGTCGTCCTGGCCGCTCCATTGCTTGCCGACACCGACTCGAGCAGGTCCGTAGACTCGAGCCAACCTCCTATGCCGCGTAGCTCGGGCTTCCCGTTCGGCAAGCTCACGGCCCTGAGCAACGTCGAAGGGCAGCCCGAGTCCCCCCAGACAGCGGCGATTGCCGCATTGCGTGAGGCAGTGCGCGAATATGTCCGGCTGGTCAAGGAAATAAGCCCCGACTACCTGCCCGGAGACATGAGCGACTACCCCGCAGCCACTGAGATGCTGGAAAAGCTGGGCGAGAGGCTGGAGCTGCTCTCACGCGAGGCGACTAATGTCGAACGCCAGGGCGGCGATTGGTCGCAGTTGCGACAAAAGACGGCAGAACTGCACGATGATCTGCTGGAGTTACGCGGCTTTTCTGCCCCGCTACGCGCCTATTCCCACTGCATCCGCGCCCGTATCAAGCGACCGCGCTGGGCCATCGCACAAGTGCCGGCAAGCCAGTTCATCTCCCCGCCGGTACACGACTTCCAAGGCACCTTCTCCCAGAAGGTAGCTTTGGGTGCCGTGCCGGGACAGTTGCTCCATTGCCAGCTCGTGGCGGTACCGATCAACCGCGATATCGAGTGCGTCGAGGTGGAGCTGCCGGGCCGTCTCAGCGGCCCTGGCTTGAGCCTTGCCGATCTGGATATGAAATGCCACCTGGCCGCCACCCGCTCCATGCCACTGGAACCCGAGCAGCGCGAATGGGAGATATGCCCCTACCGGCTGCGGCCTTGTGATAAGATGAACCGATTGCAGGCCGATCTGGTCCAGCCGTACTGGTTCACCATGCAAGTACCCGAGGATGCGGCTCCAGGCGTCTATGGCAGGAGGATCAAATTCACGGCCCGCGACGTTCACTCGCTGGACTTGGAGCTGCGGCTGACGATAAGCGAGAACTCATCCGACTGAAAGCTTACCTCATAGAGCCGGTTGAGCAGGCCGGCGTTGAGCAGAGCGTAGAAAGCCAGCGGCCAGTACCAGTAGTGCGGCCCCATGCGATTGATCACCGGTACGAACGCGGCCAGCATCGCCACCACCAACGCCACTGACACACCCCGGTCACGCACCAGCACGAGCACTGCCAACCCGCCCCAGAACATCAGCATAGTCCCTAGCTTCAGCATCGGGCCGGCGACGGTGAACATGGCGAAGCTCCCGCCAAACAATTGCCCCGACGCCATCAGCCACAGCAGCACCGCCAGGCCCGTCCATATCCACTCGATCCGCTTCCACGTCATGACCAGGACAATCACCAGCAGCCCCAGCGCCCCGAGGACCGGGAACCATTCGCGCGGAGCCGACGCATCAGGCGGCAAGTAGGTCAGCATGTACAGATCGTGCACCACGTAGTATGCATAGTTACGCAAGCTCTGTATGCCCTCATATTCCAGGCCCGATGCGCCCGGTGCCGCCAGCGATCTGACCACGAAAAACACCACCCCCAGGCCGAAGTACATCGCGCTTACTGTCAGCACCGCCCTCCGCTGCCTGTACAGCACCAGCAGCGGCACCATCAGTGGGATGCACAGGGCCATTTCTTTGAAAAGCAGTGCCGCGACAAAGCTTGCCAGTGCCCCGGCCAGGTAGGCTTTCCTATCGTTGAGCAGATATCTGTCCAGCAGCAGCAGCGACACCAGGCCGAAGAGCATCGAGAAAATATCGGTCTGCGCCGGCCACCACGGCATTATGCCCCAGGTCACCCGCGCCGCCAGCGCCGTCGGATTGCCCGCTCCCTGGGAGAGCTCCGGGTGCTTGGCGAGCAAGAAGAAGATGGCCGTCAACGCCCCGATGATTACTCTTATTTTCCCCGAGCCCCGGGCAAGTGAAGCGCCCAGCAGAAACAGCAGGACCACGTTGCCGGCATTGGCCAGCCACGATACGATGCAGTAGCCCTGAAAGTTCATGCCGAAAGCGTGCCCCTCGGCGAAAAAGAGCATGCTTGAAAGCGGCCGGTAGTACATCTCGTGCTGAATCCACGGCCCGCTCCACCAGCGCGCTATATCCGACCACTCCGCAGCCACGGCATTTTCGGCTATCAACAGGCTATCGGCGTTCTTCGCCCACGTCGCCTGCACCCAGGGGTCGAAAACCAGCTCCGCCGTGGCGATCAGTGACGCGATCGCCAGCACAGCGGCGATACACAGATACCCACGCTTACTGACCGCGCCGTGG
>JALGTY010000368.1 GCA_029821145.1 Candidatus Zipacnadia bacterium | reverse complement strand
CCGGCCAAGCGTCTCGTAGAGCTGTCTGGTCCATTCGTAGGTGGGTGGAATCTCGCCGATGAAGGTAATCGCACGCGGGAAAACAAGCGCCAGATTCTGCGGCAGGTCGCCGATGCGCAGCACACCCAGGAATTCCGGTGTACTGCCATCGGTGTGCGTCTCAGGCGGATTCTCCAGCACTATCTCCGTCACGTCCTCGTCCAGAATCGCCGCATAGATCGCCAGCACCGCCGTACAGCCTTTGCCGTACACGGCCACGTCCTTAACAGCCGCCAGTTGCCGCAGCACTACGAGGCCGGCCAGCAGATCATGCGTCTGCCGCTCGGGTAGCGTGCAGCCGACTAGCTGGCAGGCGCGCTTGACCGTCCACCTCAGCCCCTCCCCTATCTGGGTGGCTCCTGTGGCCCGCACTTCGATTACGGCTCTGCCCAGCCCGGGGTCCACGGTCTGTACCACCGCCGCCGTATGATGACCTTGCCTCACCCATTGCGCAGACCAGTGTGCTTACCGCATCCTCACGGCCCTCTGGCAGCGTCAGTCGCGCCCAGCACGTCACCCCGTCGGCGGTATCATACTGGTAGCTGTAAACCGCCCCGCCGCCTGTTGCCCCATCTATACGCGCCTGGCGCACCTGCGGCGAGTAGTGCTCAGGTATTTGCCGGAACGTCAGGGCCTTCAACCGAGCGATGGTATCCTGCTGATGCTGCTGCCATTGCGTGGCGTTCTTGACTTCCGGGGCTGCCGCCGGCTGGCCGATTATCTCATCTATGCGCTGCATCCGGTCATTCTCAGGAAGCTTGCCTCCGAACACCAGCAGGTTCTCCTCCGGCTCGACGTAGTCAGTGATATCGTCGGTGACGGGCTCCTCGCTGTTTTTGAGGTGTTTGTCAAACCACGAGAATATCGCCTTGCGCAGTTTAGGCGTATAGCCGTGCGGCGCCAGGTCCTCGACCAACTGACAATTATCGGGCACACCGAGGTTCTCGTACACGCGGTGGATGCGGTGCACGGCTTCGCGGAAGGCATAGGGACGCCACAGCATGTCGTCGGTGCCGGCTGCCACCAGCAACGGCCGCGGTGCGATCAGGGCGCCGACATCCGCCGTGCACCAACGGTAGTAATTGACCCAGAAGGTGCAGTCGCAATGGCCGTCAATTGCCCTGTCACATATAACCTGCTCAACCGTGCCGGTCTGACACACTGGCACAATACACTTGACCCGTTCATCAGCCGCGCCCAGGAACCACGACATCGCCCCGCCGCCACTGAGGCCTGTCACGCCGAAACGCTCTGCGTCAACGTCATCGCGTGTGGTCAGATAGTCCAACGCGCGCATCGCGTTCCACACCTCGGTCCCGGCCGGGGTGTAGCCACGACTCATCCAGTCCCACCGGCCCTCACTGTAGGTGCCGTGATGGAACCCCTGCGATTCGCCGAGTTGGATCGGGTCCAGCACCAGCGCCACATAGCCGTGTTGCCCGAACCAGCGCGGATTGGCCTGGTATGGGACATTGACCTTGCCTTTGGTGTGGCCGCACAGATACAACACTGCCGGCAGCGGCTCGGCGACCTCGGCAGGGCGATAGATATTCCCGGGCACGTACGCTCCTGTCACCGACTGGAAGTGCAACTTCTCCACGACATAGTCATCACGGTCCAAGGTTCCCGTCACGGTCGCTTCGAGCGGTGTCCGCTCGGGCAGCGGCCACAACCCCAGCATCTGAAGCCACTCCTCGCGGCGCTGCTGTAAGGTGGCCTCCCACTGCTGCTTGGTCGGCGGGATAGCCATTGAGGTCCTCGCCACTGCCTCGCCTTCTCTACAAAGCCACTCAAATACCATCTGCAACTTCCTCCCTGTTTGCTCAGGCTCGCCCTAATCATTCGCTATGCCACGGGGTCTCCCCTCCCGAGACACCTGGTCACCAAACAGATTATCGCTATTGATCCATTGACAAACGCGCAGGAGATGAACATGCTGATGGCTAAACTATCTGTACAAAGGGCGATCTCTGCCTGCCTGACCGATACGGACGGAGAAGCGATGAGTCTCAGAGTCTTAGGTATATCCACCAGCCCCCGGGTTGATGGCAATAGTGACCTGCTGCTGAAGAAAGCGCTGGAGGGAGCCTCTGATGCCGGGGCCGACATAGAGTATGTCAATCTGCGCGATTTCAGTTTCGCGCCTTGCCGGGCGTGCGATGCGTGCTGGAAAACGGGTGTCTGCCGCTGGCAGGACGATTATCAGAAGCTATTCACGCGGATAGTTGACACCGACCGCCTCATCTTCGCCACACCCATCCACTTCATGGCCGTGTGCTCGCAGGGCAAGATATTGATAGACCGCTGCCAGTGCCTGTGGGCGCGTAAGTATGTGCTAAAGCAGCCGCTCTGGCCGGATGATGACCGCGACCGTCGTGGCATGGCGATCGCCGTCGGCGGCTCCAAGAGCACCAGGATGTTCGATGCCATCCGCATGACGATGCATTACTTCTTTGATGCACTGCAAATGAAATATTCCTACAACCTGTTCATCAATCAGGTGGATGGAAAAGGCGCGATTGTGGAGCATCCTTCTGCCCTATCGGAGGCGTTTCGACTGGGCGGCGAGCTTATTTCAGCGCCGGAAGCCCCGCCGCAAACAGTGGACGTGGAATTGTTCTGACGCTTTTCGGTAGATGGTGGGCTGAACGCTCGGCCCCTGTGAGACTAACCTGTCTGTTAGAGCCCCAGATAATACAGCAACATCCCGATGACAACCGCTGGTACTGTTGTACTGACGGTTGCCAGCACCGCAGCGCGAGGGTGCATAGCAATAAGGGGGAAAAGAGCATCGCCATCCTGGCTGAGTGTCTGAGCTACCAGCGCCGAAAACGGGATGACGCCTTCGGTGTACAGTGTTACGAGAAGGATCTGCGGGCCACAGCCGGGAATAAGCCCAATACAGGCCGTGACCACCACGACCAATACGCCGCCTTGGTCCACAACAGCGGCCAAATCCACTTGGCTGAAGTGCATAAACAGGCTGTAAACACTGAATGCCACAAACACCCAGAAAGTCACGAACGCAGTTTCGTGGGCATTGTGGATGAACATCTCCTTGACAGAAGCGATTTTCTCTTCCAGTTCAGAGTGGGTATCATCAGCAATAGTGTGGCGGCCTGCGAATAACCATACTATCGAAATTCCTGCGCCTAGCAATCCCACCAGACGATTCAGATCAAAACGTAGCCACTGAGTGATGTCCTGCTGGAGAAGCAAGATGACGCCCAGAATGAACCCCAATCCGACAATTATCCAATAAAGTATGTATCCACGATGGGTAATCTGATAGCCGACAGTGCCTGGCATCTCCCAGCCTGCCGGGTGCAAAGCCCTGGCAATCTCGTCACCACTCTCATGGCCCAGGTGGGGATATCTATCCTGGCCTGACTTCACCGGACGGGAAGGTGTTTCTTGACTCGGACGCACCAGGCTTTTTCCGATACCCAGAGCGTCCACCACGTAACCGCTAATGATACCTACAACAAACGAAATGAGGTGGATGTACAGGGCGTGCATTGGCATTCGTGAAATGATTACAAAGGACGAATCACCCATGGTGGTAATCAGGGTCGCCACCACCGTGCCAAAAGTAACCGTGCCTCGGATATACAAAGGCATGACGAAGATCGCTCCGCCACAACCTGGTGAGACACCCAGAACAGCTCCCATCGGCACCTGAAAGCGCTTGTGGCTCGTAAT
>JALGTY010000035.1 GCA_029821145.1 Candidatus Zipacnadia bacterium | reverse complement strand
AAATGGCTCGAGGATGACGCGTGCCCGGAGCCGTGGCGAGAGCGCTGGCTGGCCCGCGTGGCGCGCCAGGGCATCACCGAGGACACCCCTGTGGGCGGCTGGCTCATCCGCTCCAATGATGGCGGCTGTACCTGGGAAGATGCCCATGAAATACCCGTCGGCCACCATGCCGGCCCCAGTGTGCTCAGCGACGGCCGACTCATCTTCATCAGTTCCGCCACCGTCGAGGGCCTTGCGCCGGTTTGGGAGTCGGCCGACAAGGGCGACACCTGGGTGCAGATAGGAGAGGTCCGCGGACCTGCCGCCGGCGATTCTCCCCACGGGACTTTCAACGAGAATCACGTCCTGGAGCTGTCCCCCGGACGCCTCCTGGTCGTCTTTCGCACCGAGTTCGAAGACCGCGATGCACGATACCTCCACCAGTCGAATTCCGAAGACGGCGGCCATACCTGGTCCGACCTGGAGCCCATGCCGGTCTGGGGATGCCCCCCTCATGTCATCCGCCTGAGTTCAGGCCCGATCCTGTGCGTTTATGGCTATCGCCGCGATCCCTACGGCATCCGGGGCGTACTCTCCTACGATGATGGACAAACCTGGGACGACGAGAACATCATTACCATCTACGAGTTCGACCAACCGTGGGACATCGGCTATCCGGTTTCGCTCGAGGTAAGTCCCGGCCACATATTGACCGTTTATTACTGCAACCGCAAGCAGAACGTTGGGGCCTCGCTGGCCTATTCCGACGATCCCGGAGGTATTCTCTACACGCACTGGACTTTGCACTGAAGCGTCTGTGGCGGAGATGTAGGGCGTGGTTCATCACACCCGCCACACCGGTGCTGAGCGGGCGCAATGGATTGCGCCCTCACCCACGCCTGTGGCGTGGGTACCCGCGCAACGCCGTCCTGGACGACAGGCATCTTTGCCTGTCGAGGCTTGGACAGCCAACCTTCGACAAGCTCAGGTCAGGCGGATGGCTTTGGACAGGCAGGGATGCCTGTCCTCCAGGTTTTTTAGGAGGGTCCTGTCCTACCGACGATTCGCACACGCACCCAGCCGCCGGCCACAGGTTTACAACCCGGCGGCTGGCTGGCTATAATATGTGGCGGAAACGCTGCATATCACGGAGAACGAGATAAACATGGCTGGACATTCCAAATGGGCAAACCGGGTCCACCGTAAGAACCGCCAGGATGCGAAACGCTCCAGTGCCTTCAGCAAGCTCTCGCGCATGATTACCGTCGCGGCCCGTGACGGCGGCGGCGACCCGGACATGAACCCCACGCTGCGCACATACATAGACAAGGCCAAAGACGCCGAAATGCCCAAAGACAACATCGAACGCGCCATCAAAATGGGCACCGGCGACATCGAGGGCGTTACGTACGAGCCGGGATTGTACGAGGGCTACGGCCCGGCCGGTGTCGCGCTGATGGTCAGTGTCCTCACTGACAACAGCCAGCGCACCGTGGCCGAGATACGCAACATCTTCAAGGAGTGCGGCGGCAATTTGGGGGTGGCCGGCTGCGTGCAGTGGATGTTTGAGAGCAAGGGCGTCGTTGTACTGCCAGGCGATCAGGCGGACTTTGACGAAGTCTTCATGGTCGCCGTCGAAGCCGGCGCTGAAGACGTTGTGGCGGACGAGGAAGAGAATACCATCGAGGTCCAGACCGACCCGAAGCATTTCAGTGCGGTGTATGAGGCCTTGAAGGAAGCCGGGATGCCGACCGAGCGCGCCGAGGTAACGATGATACCCACTGCTACTAATCCGGTCTCTGACCAAGACGCCGCCAGGGTGATCAGGTTTCTGGACCGGCTGAACGACCACGAGGACGTGCAGCAGGTCCATTCCAACTTCGAGATTTCCGACGAGGCCCTCGACGCCCTGGAGGCCGCATCGTGATCCGAACAGTCCACCAAACGCGTGGGTCGGGCTTTCCAGCCCGACGCCTTTAGCAATCTCGTTCACGAATAACGCGGGTGAGTTAAGCTCCGCGTCACTAGAGTTGCCGGGTTCTACGTAGCCACTGCACGTCAGTTGAGGAGGACGCTCCATGAGTGCAAAGATTGAAGTGGATCGTGAGGACATAGCGCGCTTCTGTGAGAGGCATCAGATTCGCAAGCTGGCGCTGTTTGGTTCCGTATTGCGCGAAGATTTTGGGCCCGATAGCGACGTGGACGTGCTGGTGGAGTTTGAGCCGGATCAGGAGCCGGGGTTCCTGGGCTTGGCGCGTATGGAGCGCGAGCTGTCTGAGATCATCGGCCGACGAGCTGATCTACGGACAGAAGAAGACCTCAGCCGCCATTTCCGCAGCCAAGTTGTCGCCACTGCGGCGGTGCAATATGGCGAGTGAACAGGACTTGATCCGCCTACGGCACATGTTGGAGGCGGCACAGGAGGCTTTGGGGTATGTTGCCGACCGCGAGCGTGCGCATCTGCAGTCCGATCCCATGTTGGTGCACGCCCTAACTCGCTGTCTGGAGATTATCGGAGAGGCATCAACACGGGTAGCCGGTTGTTTTCGCGCAACGCATCCCCAGATCCCCTGGAGTGACATGGCCGGGATGCGTAACCGCCTTATCCACGCTTACTTTGATGTCAATCTTAATATTCTCTGGCGGACGGTCAAAGAGGACTTGCCGCCGTTGATTGTGGACCTTGAGCGCATTCTGGCTCAAGAAGATGCGGACTGATCGAGTTTCGGGGCTATGCCGATGAATCTTGTCCGTTCAGGTGGTTAAAGCAGGGATGACGCCAAAGCCAAACCACGAGTAAGCATCTCGTCTCTGGAATGGGTGAGCGCCGCTGCCGCAATTCCTGATAAGGACGCGCCGAAGGTGATCAAGCTTCTGGACCGGCTGAATGAGCACGAGGACGTGCAGCAGGTCCATTCCAACTTCGAGATTTCTGACGAAGCCCTCGACGCCCTCGAAGCCGCGTCGTGAGCCGAACAGTCCACCAAACGCGTGGGTCGGGCTTTCCAGCCCGACACCTTGTTACACCTCATCCCCCGCGAACATGACGCCGGCGACTTCGTGCGCGCTGGTGATGCCGTTGTGGATCTTCGCCAGCCCGTCGTACTTCAGCGTCCGCATCCCGGTCTTGATGGCGATCTGGCGAAGCTCGGCGGCGTTCATACCGGTCGTGATGGCCCCCCGGATTTCGGGGTTTATCGCCATCAGCTCGTACAGCGCGACCCGCCCCGAGTAGCCGGTGTTGCGGCAGTGCTGGCACCCGCGCGCCCGATGGAATTGTACCTTGGTGGCCTGCTCCTTGCTAAGCTGCAGCGCGTCCAGTTCGGCCTCGGTCGCGTCGCACGCCTCCCGGCAGCGCTTACACAGCCTACGCACCAGCCGCTGGGCCAGCACGCCGATGAGCGAGGACGCGGTGATGTAGGCCGGAATGCCGATGTCCACCAGACGCGTTGCCGCCGAGGGCGCGTCGTTGGTATGCAGCGTCGAGAGCACCAGGTGGCCGGTCAGCGAGGCCCGGAAGGCCATCTGGGCGGTGTCCAGGTCGCGGATCTCGCCGATGAGGATAACGTCAGGGTCCTGGCGCAGGATGCTGCGCAGTGCGGTGGCGAAGGTCAGGTCAACGGCCTCATTCACTGCAACCTGGTTCAGCCCCTCGACCTCATATTCGACCGGCTCTTCGACGGTCGTGATATTCTTGGTGTCATCGTTGAGCTTGTGCAGGGAGGCGTAGAGCGTGGTCGTTTTACCGCTGCCGGTGGGGCCGGTAACCAGGATCATCCCCTGTTTTCTCGCTATGAGCGTGTCAAATTCCTTCTGCGTATCAGGACGGAAGCCGAGCTGATTCAGTGACACCAGGGTGCGGCTCTTGTCGAGAATACGCAGCACCGCCTTTTCCCCCCAGTAGGTGGGCAGTGTCGAAACACGCAGGTCAATGGGTCGGTCGTCCACGATGGTGGCAAATCGCCCATCCTGCGGCTTGCGCGTTTCGGCGATGTCCTCCCCGGCCAGGATCTTGATCCGAGAAAGCACATAGCGGTGCATGTCTGTTGGCAGTTCTGTGACGACATTCAACTGCCCGTCGAGGCGATAGCGCACGGTAACGTGCTCGCCGCGCGGCTCGATATGGATATCGGACGCGTTCATCCGCACCGCGTCTTTGACGATTTCCTGCACGATACGGACCACGGGCGCCTGGTCCAGCATTTCAGCCAGCGAATCATCCACGCCCTCGACTCCTGCTGTCCCGACGGCGACACCCAAATCCTGGGTGTCGACCATCTTGACTTTCGAGCGAGCGTGAGTCGAGTAGAACTGTTCGATGGCACGTCTGAGTTCTTCTTCGTCCACCTCAATCGGCTCGACGCGTTTGCCGGTGCGGCTGCGCACCTCGTCCATGGCAAACACATCGGTAGAGTCGGCCATAGCCACCAGTATGCGATCCTGGCTAACCTGGATCGGCAGCAGCGTGTACTGTTCGGCGACCGAGCGCGGCACGTCCTGCAGCGCTAGAGGGTCAATCTCGTAGTCATCGAGTGATGCCTGTCCTTTGCGACGCTTTCGTGGTGGCGCGGCAGGGGGTTCCGAAACTTGTTGGTCAAGCATTTCGGTAGCTTCGAAGGCCTCGCTTTCATCGGAGGCTTCGGGCTGCGGCTCTTGTGGCTGAGCGTCGGCCATTGCCTCGGTGGCCCGCGCTATGTCGTGGGCTGAAACCATCCCGCTGCCGAGTAAGGTCTGCACCAGGTTCTTGCCCTCGGCTTCCTGCATTTCGCGGGCCTGCTGAAGTTCGAGCGCGCTGATAACTCCGATCGAAACTAGCGCGCTTGCCAATTGCTCGTCATCCAGTGTGGCCATACTCAAACACCCCTCTTAGCAGCATCCGCGCAGGATGCTTATTCTCCTCGAAATCATTTCCACCGTCCGCTTTGTGCCTTGTGTCCTGCCTCGTCGTTGACTGCTCTGACCGGCTTTGCTATACTCGATGCACGAGCCTGGCGCGTGGCTTTCTTGTTTCCGGCCTCGATGGCACGCGGGCACATTCTCAAGCACTATTCGCCGTCTATACCAGGAACTCCTTGTTGTTTCTGAATTGCTTGCACATCAGGAGGTATGCGCAGTGACCAGAGAAGAGCCCGGACTGACCAACAGCGAACTGGCAGCTTTCTGTCGGCAGTTCTCCAGTCTGATGCACGCCCAGATCAACATCCTCGACATATTCGATGCTCTCAAGGAGCAATCAAACAACCCGCTAATGCGCGAGATAATTGACAGCGTGCGGGAAGACATCGAGATGGGGCGCAGCCTCGCGACCGCCTTCAGCCGCTATCCCAACTGTTTCTCGCCGTTTTTCATTACCATGATCCGCCAGGGCGAGTTGGAGGGCGAGTTGGACCGCGTGTTGGAGGACCTTACGAACCACTTCGCAAGCCGCATTGACGAGACCGCCGACGTCACAGAACGCAGTGCAGCGCTGTTTGACTGGGAGCGGGCGACGAATCTCTTCACGTGGGTCTTCATCTGGGTCACGGTGCTGGCCGCAGTGTGTGCACTAGGCGCAGGTGCTATCTGGTACGGCACCACGGAACTGGAGCTGCCCGGACATCCGGGGCCAAACATTCTACTCTTCGTCGGACTCGTCCTGTTGCTGGGCGTAATCCTCTTCGCCCGTGGCAGACGCAAACTCTAGCCATCCCTGCTTTCAACAAGCGATCTCTGCAGCTACTCCCCTATGGCTGTCGTCGTCAAGTCGTTCGCAGCGGCCTGCTGAGCGTCGCAGCGTCGCCCCCTCCTTACGCCAACGACGGCGTTTCTGCTCCCACCACCAGCCAACTTGCCCTACCGATGATTCCTGCACGCACCCAGCGTTGGCATCTCGTTTGCCTTGGCCAAAGGATCGTGATAAGACCAGAATCTATGCTACTGGTTTGCTCGACCGTATCCAGGGCACACGGGCATGGTACTTGCAGTATGATTCGCGTCTGGCCAATTGATGCGTTGAAAGACCATACCGGGGAATTCTCGCACTCACATGATCCAGGAAGCGGTGCCTAGAAAGTGCAGCCGTACGCTGGTTGTGGGCCTGGATGGTGGTAGCCTTTCTCTGATGCAACAGTGGGCGTCAGAGGGACTACTGCCCACCTTTGAACGGCTCATGCGCGATGGACATGCTTGCCCTTTGCGCTCAACGGTAAATTTCCACAGCGCTTCTGCATGGAGTACTTTTGCCACAGGAGTCAGTCCGGCCACACACGGTGTGTATCATTTTGTCAACCGCGTGCCCGGCCAATATGCCGCTACGGCAATTCACTCCGAACACATCCAAAGCCCGACTCTGTGGGAACTTCTGACCGCCCGTGACGTGCCTCTGCTGGCTCTTAACGTGCCCATGACCTATCCGGTAAAGCCGGTTTCAGGCACTCAGGTGGCTGGGTGGCTGGCGCCAACGATTCACAGCAAAGGGGCAACATATCCCGCTGAGGTTGCAGAGCAAATCAGCAAGGAGTTTGGCCGCTACCCGATGTTCCCGGACGGTCGCAGGTTTGTCTTGTCAGGGCATTATGAGGCAGCGGCACGGCGGCTTAAGGCAAGCCTTGAAACGAAACTTAGGGTGGCCGAGCACTACCTGCGCAACACCGACTGGGCGTTTGCAGTAGTGGTGCTGCCGGAAACCGACGCCGCACAGCACTGGTTCTGGCACTTCATTGACTCAAAGTCGCCGGAGCATAGCGATGACCTGCGAAGGCGATGGGGTAACCCGATACGAGACGCTTACGTCGCGGTTGACCAGTGGCTCGGCAGGCAGCTTGATCTCCTGGACGGCGACGTGCAGTTGCTCGTAATGTCGGACCACGGCGCGGCCCTCCAGAGCCGCGGTGAGCTGTATCTGCGTGAGCTGTTGATAAAGGCGGGTGTGCTGACACCACGTGTGTGCATCGCAAAGGCGGCCTGTGAGGCGGCTATGGGCGCCATGGATCAACTACCGCATGGCTGGCGGCACCGTTTCGCCCGGATGGCTCCGCCATCTGTTTCCGGCAGTATGCTGGGCAAGAAAGCCATCGGCGACAATGTATGGCGCAGGACCAAGGCTTTTGCCTCGGCGACATGGGATCCGTGGATCAATCTACAGGGCCGCGAGCCGCAGGGAGTCGTCGAGAGCAAGGACTACGATGAGATCTGCGAATGCTTGAAGACGTTGTTGGCA
This sequence comes from Candidatus Zipacnadia bacterium, assembly GCA_029821145.1. Classification (GTDB taxonomy): domain Bacteria; phylum Armatimonadota; class Zipacnadia; order Zipacnadales; family UBA11051; genus UBA11051. The sequence continues at coordinate 9,250 of JALGTY010000035.1, read as the reverse complement.
TCGGCCGAGGATGTGGTCAGCGGCCGTCCGGCGGTGGCCAAGGTCACGCAAACACGCAAGCATCTGCAAGGTAAGCACATTGACCAGATACCAGACCTTGCGGTGCAGTGGACAGACCAGTTTGCTATCGAGGGTTTGACTGCGCGGGTCAACGGTAAGCGAGTGACGGCGACACGTGCGGAGGGGAGGCGAGCGACCTCATTTGTGACCGGCGCACATACCCCGGAGGGAGTCCTCATCGCCTTGGGAGACAGGTTTGACGGCGGACTCGTCTGCGCCGAGCCTGGGATAGTGGACATCGCGCCGACCGTGCTGGAGCTGCTAGGGCTGCCGGTCCCGTTATGGATGGAGGGCCGGAGTCTGTTAGGCGACAAAGCCAAACCCTCCCCCCGGCAACGTCGCAGGAAGATGCTTGACCTGCCGAGGATTGCCAGGCAGCCGCCCCACGTGCTGAGAGTGGCTGAATGAAGGTTCTACTGGTCTGTCCTAATCGCCGCACGATAGCACAATGGGCCCCCTTTTTTCAGGAGTTGGCGGCGCAGCATGACATTGCCGTGGATGTGCTGACCTCACATATCGGTCCGGCGCAGCGACGCGAACTCACCGACAGCCACTACTATCCCGGGGCCTACCAGCTCAACGAAATCGGCGCCATCTTCCGCAAGCTCTCCGAGAAGGGCCACAGCGCCCCGCTGATCTTCTCCCCGGCTATCCGGCGGGTGATAGCGAGGGTGAGGCCGGAGATTGTCTATGTGCTGGGGGAGTCCGGCTATGCAGCCTCCTGGCAGACCACGCAGGTCTGCCGCAAGTACGCCCCAGAGGCCAATATATGCGTGCGGCAGGCACAGAACATCTACCGACGCTGGTCGCCTCCGTTCAACTTCTTCGAGCGATACAACTATCGCCACGTGGACTGTATCTTCGCCAGCGGTCGCCAGCAGGCTGAGGTGCTGGCCAAGAAAAACTACCGCGGACGCATCGAACTGATGCCGCTGGGCGTTGACACCAACGTATTCCACAAGCGAGATGCCGGGAAGGTAAGAAGTGAACTCAACCTGGACGATCGCTTTGTCATCGGGTATGTAGGGAAGCTTACCCGGGCCAAAGGCATACCTGTCCTGTTGAGCGCATTCAGACAAATGCCCGGGTCGGCTCATCTGCTGATAATTGGCGAAGGCCCACTGGGAGGCATGGTGTCTGGTATTGCCACAGACCCCGCTGTCGGGGAGCGGGTGAGCTGGATCAAAGGCGTCGCGCACACGCAGTTGCCGCAGTATTTCAGCGCTATGGACGTTATGGTGTTGCCGTCGGTTCGGGTCAGCAGCTCGGCCGTACAGCGCGGTGTGCCAATACCCTGGATGGAGCAGTTCGGGCGTGTGCTGGTCGAGGCCATGGCCTGCGAGACGCCGGTGATCGGATCGTCGTCAGGCTCCATTCCCAGTGTTGTCGGTGAGGCCGGCGCGATCTTTGCCGAGGGGGATGCCCAGGAGTTGGCCGCTAAGCTCTCGATGGCGATGGATGATGCAAGCTGGCGCAGGCGCTGCAAGGAAAAGGGGCTAATGCAGGTTAGAGAGACGTATGCCTGGAGCCGTATCGCCCGGCGCTACGCCGAGGTGTTCGCAGAACTGACAGGCGGCAGTTCCAGCTAGGGCAGCGCACGCCCCGTGCATACCTGCTGTTGGCCGGCGGGATGGCGGACCCGGCTGGTGATCAAGAGGCCGCGTGATCTGTGCCCGGATACGTTCGTTGAGGTGAATTGATGCCTGCAAGCAATTTGCAGATGTTAGTTGTGGGCCTGGATGGCGCTACCTTTGACGTAATCAACCCGCTGATAGCCGCCGGCAGGCTGCCGGTGCTTTCGGATCTGATGAAGCGCGGCTGCCATGGCAAGCTACGCTCGACGCGGCCACCATATACACCGGTGGCGTGGACGACAATGATGACGGGCTGCAACCCCGGCAAGCATGGCATCTACTACTTTGTCGAACTGCAGCCGGGCACCTACGATGCGCGAATACTCAACGGCTCGGACGTGAGAGTCCCGAATGTCTGGGAGGTCCTCGACCAACACGGCCTCAGGAGCGGACTTTTCAACATCCCCTGGACCTATCCGCCGCTCAATATCGGCGGCTTTTGCATATCGGGCATGGACGCACCGCGCTTTGACAAGACGATGGCGCATCCGCCCCAGGTTTTTGAGCAAATTAGAGATGCTGCAGAGGTCGGCGGACTGAATCTCAACCTGTCCGGCCTCACTACGCAACAGGCGGCCTGGCCAGTAGTGCAGAGGCATATCGCCGTCTTCGGGCAGCTCATGCGTAAGCTAGCGGCCACCAGCGAGTTGGACGTGTTCATGCCGGTGTTCATGCAAGCGGATAACGTAGGGCATTACTTCTGGGAGCACGAAGACGACATTGCCCCAGATGACCTTGCTGAGACTCTGATAGGGAAGACTTACCAGAAGATTGACGAAGAGCTGGGCAAGCTCCTGGCTATGGTCGCCGGGCCGGATACCACGATACTGGTGGTTTCAGACCACGGCTTTTGCCGTGGGTATGGGACGCTCAATGTGAACATGTGGCTGGAAAGCCTCGGCCTGCTCAAATTTGCGAAAGAGAGCAGTACGAGCAAGCTATTCCGGCTGGGGCAAAAGCTCTTCAAACACCTGCGCCCGGCTTGGAAGCAGGCAGTACGGAATCGTTTCTGGTCAAAGCGCGTACGGCGACAACGGCTTTGCAAGCGGGCCAGCAGCCACTTCGACTGGGAACGGACAAAGGTGTTCGCCTCGATCGAATTCGGCGGCTTAACGTTGAACCTGCAGGGGCGGCGGCCACAAGGCATTGTTGGCCCTGACGGCGGACTGGCGGAAATTCGTGGGCACCTGGAGGCCGCCGCCCAGGAGCTGATTGACCCGGCAACCGACGAGCCAATCATAAGCGAGATAGTCACCCGTGAAGATCTGTATGATGGGCCTCTTGTTGAGCGAGCGCCCGAGCTATGGCTGATACCCAGAGATGAAGCGTATTATCTGGCCCTGAACTGGCTGGGAAGCCCGCGGAGAGGCGAGAATGCAATCTTCACGCCAGCGCACAAACCCGTGGGCCACCATCACCCAGATGGCATTTTCATCGCCGCCGGGGCCGGCATCAGGCATATCGAACAGCCGCTGGCAGGTCTCGATCTCTTGCAGATAGCGCCGACGATCGCACACCGCTTCGGACTGCGCCTGCCCAGAGAAGTGGATGGTAGGAGACTGCAGGAGATATTCGCAGGCGATCTCGCACTGGACAGCGATGCGCCAGAGACAAAGTGGCAAGCTGATTTCGTCAGAGAGCAACAGCAATATACACCGGAAGAAGCCGCAATGATCGGAAAGCGGTTGCAGGATCTGGGCTATTTCTAAGCAAAATGACACACTGCAATCAGGCCAACGACCTCGGGCTGGAAGCTGAGAATGCTGTCGCATTGTATGTGTTTAGCGTGGAGCTTGCCGATGGTGACTCGGGCTGGAAGCTGAGAACTGAGGATGCTCGGCATCCTCAGTTCTCACCTGAGCTTTGGAAACAGCACAAAGCTCAGGCCGAGCCACGCGTCAGAGGTTAGTTGGCTGAATACGCTAAACAGATACGTCGCATTCTCACCTGCCCTTCGACAGGCTCCCGCCTTCGCCAAGGCTATGGCGGACAGGCAGGTCAGGCCGAGCTACGCGTTGGTGAATGATGCCGGGTAGGCTCATGCACACAGCCGCAAACCGAATGAGGTCGGTTGACAGCAGATTATCGGCGGCTCTGACGGCTGCGGTAGTGCTGTCAGGTGTGCTGGCTGCCGCCGATGCACAGATGGCAGTGGTGACCGGCATTGGCTGCCTCCTGGTGCTGTTGTTTGCCGTTTTTCCGTTTGCAGGTCTTGTGGCTGTCATCTGCGCTATCCCACTCGACCTCCGCTCCCGGCAGATTCTCCTGGGTGTGACGGGAGTCAATATCTCGGTCGTGCAGCTCCTGACAGTAGCTGCCGCGCTGGGCGTGGTCATAGCCTGGCTCTCGGGCAGACTCAAGTGGAAGCACCATGCCCCGGACCTGCCGATCATCTGCATTATTGTGGCCTCATATCTTTCAATGCTGCTCAACCCTTCGCCAGAGTCCGGCTATGTGCTGCGCCACACCCTCAGCCTGAGCCTGGTGTTCGCTCTGTACTTCATCGGCGTGCAAACAGTTGACAGCCCACAACGGCTACGAATAGTCGCCATCGTACTGGCGGCGGTCTGTATTCTGGCCAGCTCGGTGGGAATGTATGAGTTCCTCAGCGGTCAGTACCTGCTGGTAAAGGGGAGCCACACCTTCGCCGAAATGGAGCGGATCACGGGGTTGGCCGGCAGGACCAATGCCACAGCCTTCCAAGCAGCGACAGGGCTTGTGTTCTTACTTGGCTACGCCCTGTTGGGGAGACTGTCGGGATTCAAGTTGCTGCTGGCAGGAGCGGGAGCTGTCACCTGCACGGCAGTGATTCTCTTGACCCTGACCCGGTCAGTGTGGCTCGGCACTGCCGTGGGCTTGATCGCGCTTACCTACTATTTCCGCCACGACCGGCGGCTGATCTGTGCACTGCTGTTGATCGCCATCTTCGTGGCGGTGATGACCACGGTGGCAGAATTGCCAGTGGCGAAGCGGCTCACAACACTGGGCGCACTTGATGAATTGGCAGCATCTGATGTGCGCAGGCTCTACCACGTGATCATCGCTTATGAGGTACTGAAAACCCACCCGATATTCGGCATCGGATGGGGCAACTTCCAGTACATGGTCAATGAGATCAAGCCCCCCGACTTGCCGAGACAGCCGCCGATGCCCCCCCACAACGCCTTTGCCTACATCGGCGCCAACCTGGGGCTGCTGGGACTGTTGAGCTATCTGTGGCTCTTGTGGGTGCTGCTGCGTCAGATTACCTACCGGCCACAAGTGCCCAACTTCGGTGATGTACGCAACATGCAACTGGTAGCCGGTGCAGCCATCTGGCTCTACCTGGTGTGCCAGCTTTCCCAGCCGGCAATCTACATGTTGGTAGCCTGGGTGGCGGTCGCATTGAATACCTCTGCCGTCGCCATGTTGGCGGCTAAAGAGGAAACGGCAAGTGCATCGCAGGCTGCCAGGAGCCACGCCGGCGGTGCTAAGGCGGATTATTCGTGAAGTGATTGGAAAAGGCCTCGGGCTGGAAGCTGAGAACGCGAGTTATCGCGTTCTCACCTGCCCTGCGCCACGCGCAGAGCAGGCCGAGCTACGCGTTTTGTAAATTATTCGGGCTAAGCCGCCGCCGAGGGGCAGCCTACTTGTGTCAAGTGGGGCTGCAAGTTGAAATCGCCGGCCAGAGCTTTGATACATGCCCCGTGTACCTCGTCCACCGATATGTCAGTAAGGCAAACGCGGTTGGTGCAGCTTTGCACCTGCTTGGTCTGGCGCAAGAAGTAACAAGGCCGACAGGACACCCCGGAAGTTACGATTCGGCATTTTCGCGTCACCGGCCCGCAAACACGCTCATCGGTCGGGCCGAAGACAACCACCACTGGCGTCCCCATGGCTGCCGCGATGTGCGATATTGCACTGTCATTGGCGACAACCAGGTCGGCATCTTCGACTAAAGCCGCGGTGGCCTTCAGGTCTAACTCACCAGCCACGATCGCCTCAAGCGCAACGGCCTCAGAAAATCCAGCTACGATCTCCTCACGCTCGGCCCGGGATCCGACCAGCAGAACCTCCGCATCTTGGTCTTGCTGTAGCCGCTGACAGACCTGTGCGAACCGTTCGCGCGGCCAGCGTTTCCAAGTCTGTGTGTCGCTGCTGGCTACATGTACGACTATGCGCGGGCGGCGGGAATCAAGGCCACGTTGCTGCAGATGCTGCTGCGTCCGTTGGCGGTCGGCATCTGTGATGTGGAACTGCGGCGTCAGGTCAGGCACCGGCAGGCCCAGATACTCGACGATACGCGCCACGGATGCCGACTCGTGCTCCAGTTGCGGAATTTCGATGCGATGATTGTAAACAAGAGGCAGCGGCGCTCGGCGGGTGTAATGGCGGGTAACAGCTACCTTGTGAGGGGATTTGGAAAGCAATGTGAGCGGCAGTAGGGAGATAGCGGTGCCGTGCGGAGGGATGACAAGGAGATCGAACTTGCCTCTGACGTTTCTGCATATCCAGGGGATATACGCCGGGTTGCGCCGAAAGTCAGCAGGGAGCTTGAGTATCTCGTCCACCAGACCGCTGCCGGAGACCACGGCATCGGATGCGCGGTCGTCGGCCAGCAACACGATGCGAGCCTCGGCAATACCCGTGCGCAGAGCTTGCAGCGCCGGCGTCATCATTATGAGATTGCCGATGCCCATGACGCCGTAAACCAGGATGTCTTGCACATCCGACAGCGGCACGGGCGACTGAGACATCAGCGGGGCATCACGGGAAGCAGGAGTTTGCTCTGACTTCATGGGGGCTCCAGTTCACGCGCTTCAGGGCTAGTTGTCCGGTCCCTTGAGTGCGGCGCCCTGCAACTGTGGCCTGGTCACATCAGCATAGTAGAAGACGACCAGTCCCAAGGCAAAGGCGGCGATCATCGCGCCGAGGCAATTGAGTATTGTGGAAGGGCCACTGCGGTCAGTGGGCGGCATCGGCGGGTCGAGGATAGTGAAGATGATCTTTTCACCCTCCGCACCGATCTTGGCCCGCTCCAACTGCTCGAAAAGGGTGATACGCCGCTTGGCCTGCAGCTCCAGTTCATTGAGCAGGTCCTCGTGCACGACGCTGCCGGAGGTCAGCCGCGGCAGCTTCGAGGTCAACTGCGCCCTGATGTGTTCAACTGCTTTGAGCCTCTCCCTCGACACCGCGACCTTGACAGCCAGCGCCGCATCCTGCAGGTCAATCTGCTCTTCGAGCTGCCTCTTGATCTCGTCAATGCTCGTCTGCAATTGCTGGACGTCCGGATGGCTTGGGAGCTTCTTGCCGACGGTGATGGCGTTGGTGAATTCCACCTGATTCTCATAGAGCCTTGCCAGCAATGTCTGGACGGCAGGCGATTGGGTCTCGGCTAGCGCTCGGGCACTATCTTCATTCGCTGCGGCCATTTCGTAGGCGGTCTCTGCGCTTCTGAGGTCCGCACGTGATTCGGCCAGCATCTTGTCCGCCTGACTGAGGCCGTTGTAGATCGCGCGGACCTGTGCTTCCGGCGAGATAATGCCGCTCTCTTCCTGGAATGTGATTATCTTGTCTATAGTCTCGCGGTAAGCGGCTTCAGCCTCGGCCAGTGCGGCTTCGATGGTCTGAAGCTGGCGTTGATTTTCGCGGAAATCGCTCTCCTCGAGATAGCTTCTCAGGTCGGTGAGTAGATGATTGATAATCGCGGCAGCCAGTTCGGCTGTCTGTTCGTCCTCGCCGTGTTCTATTATACCCCGGGGGCTGCCCGCCAACTTGAGCTTGACTTCCAGGACGCCGCCGGCATGGGTATTGGCGCGCAGCAGTTGGCGGAACTCATCGGCCGCTTTGAGGCGGTCCTCCGCTTCGAACCGGCTCACCAAATCATACTTATCAACCATGCGGAAGGCGAAGGTGCGGGAGCGCAGGACTGCGATCATCATCGGGCCGCGCTCCTCGACGCCCGGCCTCAGCAGAGCCTGGCCGCTAGAGCCGGACAGCTTGCTCTCGTATAGCACTCTTGCCGTCGCCGTGTAGTGCCGGGGCACAGACAGCCACGTAACGAAAACGGTGAGGATACCGGCAGCGATGGTAACGGCGGCCAGTGGCAGACGGCGCCTCCAGATCACCTCGGCAAGATCAGGTACTGTAGCAGCATCCATGCAGCGTGTCTCCCGCTCTTGGTGGTAATGGCTTCTGACTATTCCCCCATTGGCACCGGACTCATTCCAACTCAGCGTAGCGCAACAAGAATCAGTCTCTGGCCTGACAAGTTGCGCAGATATGGAAATCCATGATAGAATGATGGGTAGTCGGTCTCCATTTTGTGCTGCAATTAGCGTGCGGGCACAGAGTAATAGCCGCGCCTGCGAAGGCTCTTGGAGAAGAACATGGCATCGGCAGCAGACAGGATTACGTGGCAAGATATAGTAATATTCTGGGCCAAGGTTCTGGTTATGTGTCTGATATTGGGCAGTATCTCTTTCTACATCGGCCGCCGCTATCTGGGCACGAAGTTCAGCGAGGGCGAGATCAGGGAAGGCGCGCCGGAGATCGTGGTCCAGGTGGAAGGCAGCGGAGCCGATGCAGAGCAGACCGAGAAGGCTCCTCCTGAGAAGGCAAAGGTCGAAATCAAAGAACGCGAAGCATCAGAGGCAGAGGCGGCCCGGGCCAACCGCGAGTTTGTGGAGGCGGACCAGGAAGCCGACGTGGGGCACGATGCCGCAGACGCATCGTCTCAAGACGAAGAGGATGAGAGCGAGGCAGAGGGAACATCAAACTGGTCTGATTACGCCTCCGAGGAGACCGAGGCTGAGGCCGAAGATGATGCCCAGGACACCGAAAGCGCCCAGAGCGGCCATTACGTTGTCGTCGCCGGCTCGTTTCTCAATCCCGAGAACTCGCAAAAGATGCTACAAGAGCTGAAGTCCAAGGGCTACCAGCCTTACGTAACCAAAGTGACCATCAGTGGTAAGACTTACCGCCGTGTCAACGTAGCGGCATTTTCCGGCCGCCAACAGGCCGACAAGCTTGCCGAGGAGCTGGCCGACGCCGGCTACGAGGTCACCGTGGGGGTGCGATAGGCCCTGGTCCGCACGCTGGGGCGCATAGTCCTGATCGTGTGCGACAGTTTGGGCATCGGCGCACTGCCGGATGCAGGGCTGTACGGTGACAAGGGCAGCCACACCCTGTGCCACGTCGTATCCGAAAGCCGCTTGCAGTTGCCTGTGCTGACCCGACTGGGCCTCGGGGCAATAGACGGCGTGAGCTGCCTGCCGTGCGCGACGCCTGAGGCAGCCGTCGGGCGGCTGGGCACCCTCTCAGCCGGAAAAGATACCCTCGTCGGGCACTGGGAACTGATGGGATACGTCATGCCAAGGCCGTTTTCCACCTACCCGGACGGTTTCCCTGCCGACTTGATTAGGCGGTTGAGCAGTGCCTGGAGCCGGGAGATCATCGGAAATCGGCCGGCGTCCGGTACACGGATCATCGAAGCACTGGGGCCCCGACAGCTCAAGAGCGGGGAACTGATCGTTTATACCTCTGCCGACAGCGTCCTGCAAATAGCCGCCCACGAG
>JALGTY010000367.1 GCA_029821145.1 Candidatus Zipacnadia bacterium | reverse complement strand
CTATTTGGCGGATACGACCTCGATACCGCGCTTGCGAGTATCGCTAAGGCCGGCTATGAGGCGATCGAGCTGGTCTCGATACCGGGAATGGGCCTGCACTTTGAGCCCGGCCGGTGCGATTCCTACTACGAGGATATCAAGCAAAAGGTGGCTGACGCGGGGCTGGTCATCGAGTCAACCGGCGTCGGCGGGGCTTTCACCAAGGACGGCTTCGAGGCGCTGGTCAAGGCAACGGCCAAGCTGGGTGCACCATACATCACAACCAGCTCCGGGGGAGCGTGTGGTGATGAGGAGTACTGGGCCGCGCTGATGAGGCGGATGAAATGTGCCAGGGTCTGCGCCCGCACCTACGGCGTCAAGCTGGCATTCAAGCCGCACGTGCGCGGCGCGGTCAACAACGTGGCAAGCTCCCGGCGCTTCATGGAAGAGAACGACAGCGAGTGGGCGGGCCTCAACATTGACAACACGCATCTGCAGCGCGAGGGCGATGATCCGGTAGCCGCGGTCGCGGAACTGGCTCCGTGGATTATGACCGCCCGCATCCGTGATTTCAAGTCAGAGGACCTCGGCATCGGTCCGGTCGAAAATCAAATTCCCGGCAAGGGCCAGAGCGATGTGAAGGGCTATTATGACGCTTTGTGCCACGTCGAAGGCCTGGAGTATGCAACCGTCGAGATGGTCGGCTCGAAGGATTTTGAGCTTGCCGAGGTGCAGCGCGTCATCGAGGAGACTATCGCGGTGCTGAAAAGCTACCAGTCCTGAGTGTTCTGATTGGGAGATGCAGCGATGAGTCAGACAGCCGGAGCACTGGGCATAGTCGTCGAAGAGAATGTGCGCGTACCGATGCGCGACGGCATTGAGTTGAGCACCAACATCTTCCGTCCCGACGCGCCCGGTAAGTTCCCCGCCATCGTCAACCGCACGCCGTACGGGAAAAGCAAGGGCGGCCTTGAGCGGTATGTGCGCGCCGGATACGTCGTCCTGAGCCAGGACGCCCGCGGGCGCTATGAGTCCGACGGTGAGTATGTCCTCTACACCGACGAGAGCAACCATGATGCCGAAGACGGCTATGACACGGTCGAATGGGCGGCAGTCCAGCCGTGGTGTGACGGCAATGTCGGCACCTGGGGGACCTCGTATCCGGGCTACATGCAGTGGCAGCTTGCCTCTCTGCGACCGCCACATCTGAAGTGCATGTGCGCCTGCTCGATTCCGCTGGAGAATTGGGATGTGGACTGGTGGGGGGCGTTCAAGCCGGCCCGCCGCATAAAATGGTGGCTTTCGACCATCGCCCCGGACTTGCGCCGCCGTGCCGGCTGGCCGCCACCGCATACACCCGCCGAGGCGCGCGAGGTCTTCGATAACCTCGAAGGCGCCACTTGGATGGGCTTTCTCCCCTGGCTTGAATTCCCCAAGCATCTCCCGCCGCCGCTGGACAAGTACGCCGAGGACTGGCTGAAGCACCCGAACAGGAAATGCTGGCGCTTCGCGGAAAAGCACGCCGAGATCGAGGTGCCCAACCTGGACTTCTCCGGCTGGTACGATCACTGCGCCTCGATGATGCACCTGCAGGGCATGCAGAAGAACGCCCGGACGGAGCTGGCTCGGACACAGACGAAGCTCATCATCGGCCCCTGGAATCACACAGGCTCAGCACCGAGGAAGGTCGGTGACGTGGACTTCGGGCCTAACGCCGGACTGGATCGCGCGGGCATCGAAATCGCCTGGTTTGACCGCTGGCTGAAGGGTGTCGAGAACGACGTGGAGCAGTGGCCGGCGTGCCGCTACTTCGTGATGGGGTCAGGGCAGTGGAAGAGCGCGCCCACCTGGCCCCCCGAGGACAAGCAGCAGCAGGAGTATTACATCGCCAGCGACGGGACGGCGAACCCGGTTGAGCAGTCCGGCACGCTGACTACGGAGCCGCCTGCTGCTTCCGACAGCGATACCTACACCTATGACCCGCGCGACCCGGTGCCTACACTCTGGACGCCGGCCTTTTTCACCGTGCCACCGGACCGCCGCCGGCTTGAGTACCGCAGCGACATTCTCTACTACCGCACCGAGCCGCTGGCAGAAGAGGTCGAGATTGTCGGGTATCCGGAGTTCGTCCTGTACGCCTCCTCATCGGCGCCGGATACGGACTTTTTCGCGCGCCTGGTGGATGAGGACCCCGACGGGATTGCGCTGGAAGTGTGCTATGGCATGGTGCGGGCCCGCCACCGCAACTCGTTCGATGAAGAAGAATTGCTCACACCCGGCGAAGTCACCGAATTCAGGATCAAGCTCGGCGCGACGGCGAATCGCTTCCTGAAGGGCCATCGCATCAGGCTGGAGATTACCAGCAGCGATTTCCCGAATCACGACCGCAACCACAACACCGGCGGCAATGATCTTGCGGACACAGAGCTGGTCTCAGCAGTGCAGACGATAGTCCACTCGCCTCAGTACCCCTCGCGGCTTATTGTCAATGTAGATGAGGACTGATAATTCCCACAATGTGACGTAGTCAAAGACAAGCGCTTTCACTCAGGAGGAACACGAGATGCTCAAAGTTGGCGTAATTGGAATGCGCGGTATCGGCAATCAGCACGCAGATTGCTATGCAAGCAGCGAACATGCCGAGCTCGTCGCGGTATGTGACCTGGTGCAGGAGCTTGCCGATGACGCCGCCGCCCGGCTCGGCGTAAAGGCGTACTATGACATGCACGAGATGCTGGACAGCGAGGGGCTGGACATCGTTGATGTGTCCACCGGCGGCGTAGAGAATGGCTCCGACCACTACGCTCCGACAATGGCCGGCCTCGATGCGGGCAAGCACGTCCTGTGCGAAAAGCCGATCAGCAACGATATCGGCGAGGCGCGGGAGATGGTCGCCAAGGCGAAAGAGAAGAAGCTGTGCTTCGGTGTCAACCTCAATCACCGCTTCTCCCCGCCGGCATTCAAGGCCAAAGACTGGGTAGAAGAGGGCCTGCTTGGTGAGGTCAATTTCATCAACATGGCCCTGTGGATCGGCAACCCCAAGGATGACGAGTTCTTCCACCTGCGCGCCCTGCATCCGCACTCGATTGACGTGATGCGCTATTTCTGCGGCTCGGTCGAGTACGTGCAGGCCTTCCTGAAGCGCTCCGAGGGGCGCACCTGCTGGTCCAACGCCTCGATCAACATGAAGTTTGCCAATGGCATCATCGGGCACCTGACCGGCAGCTACGATATGACCACGGCCCATCCGATGGAGCGCTGCGAGGTCGCCGGCACCAAGGGCCGCTTTGTACTGGACAATGTGTATGAGGACCTCACGCTGTGGCTGCA
>JALGTY010000034.1 GCA_029821145.1 Candidatus Zipacnadia bacterium | reverse complement strand
ACTTGGAAGCCTTGGCTGTACAGGTACTTGAGATAGGCCATGTGGCTGTGGTCGAGGTTGCCATCGAAGCCCGAGAAGGCGACATCGGCTTCCTCAATATCCGCTTTGGCCTCATCATCTAGTTGCTCATAGGCTCGCCGCAGCTCAGCGAACATGGACACGGTCTCGCGCACCATCAAGCACTCGTCCTCTGACATGGTTTCGTGGTCGTCACAGATGTCTGGGGAAACTGTCTTGTAGTGGTGTTCATAGCCATTCTCTATGACTGTGCGGGCCTTCGCGTACTCGTCCGCATGATTCGGATCAAGGAGTTCTAGGAGCCGGTATTGATTTGACAATATCCATCGTTGAACGCGCGTGAGTTCCATGTCATTCCTCCGTTATTCGCTTATTCAGTGAGCCGTCAACGGCACGTCCGTTATCGCCGTAGTGGTATATTCGCCGTTTGTTGGTACCTTCCTTCCACGAACATCTCACATCATGTAATCACCTGCGAAGAAGTCGGTATACCTGGTTGTGGTCTGGATCTAGCTCCACCGTCTTTTCCGCTTCATTCTTGGCCTCCGCGTAGCGCTTGAGCCGGTAGTAAGCCTCTGCCAGTCGGTAGTGACCTTCCGCGTTCAGCGGTGCCATTTCCATCACATGTGTTCTCGCCGCCGGCCTTCGAAGCCCAGCGTCTCGCGCAGGTAGTTGAGGTTGTGTCGGGAGCTTTCTCGCGGATCCAGCGAGGTATAGTCCAGGTCAACGACAATCCATCCGTCGAATCCCGCCTGCTTCAGCATTTCCGCCAGCGGCGGGAAATCAACTAGCCCGCAGCCCAGTTCGATAAAGCGGCGGTTGTCGTCGAGGTCCTTGAAGTGCACGTAGTGCATGCGGTCAACGTACTTCTCGAACGTGGCCGGAATATCGAAATCGCCCAACGCCAATTGCGCGGTGTCCGGGGTACATTTGACAATTTGTGGGTCCGTAGCGGCCATCAGTGCGTCGAATTCGGCGGTATATTCGAAGATGGTGCCCCAGTGCTGGTGCCATGTGCAGGTGAGGCCGCCATCCACGATCCTCTTCCCCACCTCATTGGCCAGGTGCGCAATTCTATCAATGGTCTGACCGTTTCGCGGGAGGTCGGTGCTGCCGCCGTCCAACATAATGTATTGTGTCCCAATTGTCGTCGCAAATTCAATCGTTCGATCTATCGTCCCCTGCCATGCGGCTACACTTTCATCATCCAGGAAGCTGCAAGGGCAGTAAAGGCCCGAAATCTCCAGGTCGAGACCTTCGAGGTAGCGGCGGTACTCTTCGGGCTGGGCGTATCCGTCGGTCAACCTCGCAGGCGACCACTCGAAGCCGTCCCAGCCGCTAGATGAAATGTCCTTTATGGCTTCGTCCGTTTCGATGTCCTGTCGTACGTAGGTCGCCGGATGATATCCAAGTCCAAGCATACTATATCTCCATTTCCTGGCCGGGTCTCAGCACTACACATTCAATGCCGATTTCGTCTAGACGCATTGCGAACGCTTCGGGGTCTTGTTGGATAACGTCAAAGGCGCTGTAGTGCATTGGTATGACAACATCGGCATCCAGCATACCGGCGGCGATCAGCGCGTCATCGGGCCCCATTGTGAAATTGTCCCCTATCGGCAAGATCGCACCGGCCAGGTCGTTGATTTCTCCGATGAGTTCCATGTCTGAGAAAAGACCGGTGTCGGCGGCGTAATAGACCGTGGCCTCGTCCATCGTCACCAGGAACCCGCAGGGCGGGCCGGTGTACTCGATCAGGTCGTCTGTGATGACGGCCGAGCCGTGAAAGGCCTGAGTGAGCTTTACGTACCCGAAATCGAACTCGGCCCCCCCACCGATGTGCATGGGAGCGGTCTGACATCCGAACCGTTCGCAGTACATCGCCAGCTCATACGGAGCGATGATCGGCACCTCCAGGCGTTTGGCGATAGCGATGGCGTCGCCCAGGTGGTCCGAGTGGCCGTGGCTGGCGAGGATTGCATCAACTTCCACTTCCTCGGGCGTCACGACGGCCTCGGGATTTTCTGCCAGCCAGGGGTCGAAGATTATGCTGTGCTCCTGGCTTGACAGGGTAAAACAGGCGTGTCCCAGTGCTTTGAGTGTCGGCATGTGTCTCACATCCCTTTTCGGTGGTGTCGGGCTGGAAGCCCGACCTACGCGACGGCTGGTTGGTGGCGGGCTGCCCTTCGACTTCGCTCAGGGCCTGCGGGAAAGCTCGACCTACGCGAATTGATGATATGCTATTCGCTCTCCGGATTGAACAAACTGCCATACTCAGCGCGCAGGGCGCTCTGCTTATTGAGGTAGTCTTCCCAGCCGTCCTCGGCCTGCAGCAGATTCAATTCGTCCAGGGAGACCCAGCCTTCTGGCGGACTTACGTCCGACCGGGTCGAATAGGACCCCAGCAGGCTCGAGAGTCCTACCTGCCCCTCGTGCGAGAGCATATATTCCACGAACAGCTTGCTGGCGTTGGGGTGTGGGCTGGTACGCAATATCGCCACCGGCCCCAGGCACACCGGTACTCCGTCTTCCGGCCACACGACTTGAATCGGCTCGTGTTTGAGGCGGGCGTGCTGGTACACCTTGTAACCAAGCACGCCGCCGGCGATCTGTGCATCGCCGCGTACCAGCGCCTCAAGTATGCCATCACCGGACTTGTGGATGGTGGGGCTGTGCACCGCCAATTGCTCCCAGTAGGAAACCCCGTACTTTTCTCTCAGGAAGTAGTATTGCGCATACGCCGATCCGCCGCTCTGGGCATCCTTCATGGCTATCTTATTGGCCCATTTCTTATCCAGCAGGTCGCGCCATGTTCTTGGGGCCTGCTCCTCGGGCACGGTATCGGAGCTGTAGGCCAGGCACACTGTCACCAGTCGCGCGCCAGTCCAGTAGCCCGGTGCCTTATACTCGGGTGCGATTGCTTTACTCTCGGCCGGCTCGTAGCGGTATAGTTGGCCACGTTTGCGCAGCGAGATGAAGATCCCCGGGTCAAGCACGTGGATGACGTCTGCACGCGTGTGGCCGGACTTGAGTTCTTCCTCCACCCGGCTAACGATGTCGAAGGTGCTTTGGCGGGTGATGCGAACTTTCAAGAAGTCATATTTCTCCTCAAACATTCGGGCGAACTCCGCCGCCTGCGTTTGCGGCACTGACGTGTACCAGTTCAGCTCAGCTTCGCTACGCGCCGCCTGCCTTATCTCCTCAGGCGTTCTGGCGCGCGGGCCCTCCGGGCCGTTTTCATTGGTGATGGTGATCACTATCTCCTCATTATCGCCGGAGGGCGGACACCCTGAAAGTAGCACCATTGACAGCGCTAGAACACACACAATAATTGTCAGACTCTGATGTGAGTTGGTATTCATCGCAATCCCATTCAAGAATGACTATTCATCGGTAGATTCTGCGATCTGCCGCATCGCATCATCCTCGCGCAGGCCGATCACCTCATGGAAATCTCCGGCGCCGATAGGTTTCGCTTCAATGTGCGGCTCAACCTCCATGTAAGCGCGATTACTGACATAGAGAGCGCAAGTACGCCCGGACTCGGCTACCTGGTCGCTCAACTCGGCAAGTATTCGATCGGGAGAATCCTGTGGCAAGTAGTCAATCACAAGGCGTGCGAAGATCGGCCTGGCCTGTTCACTTTGCCAACAGCCGTGCGCCACGACCTCTAAGCCTGCCAGGACCGCTCGCAGCAGATCGTCCTGTTCCGGGCCGGCGCTGCCCCAGGCGACGATAATGCGTCCCTGCTCATAGTCGTGGATTTCGCCATCATGTTGGAAAACGGCCCCGACAAAACCATTAAGCAGGTTGTCCACGCCCTCGCGAGCTTCCGCCGCAGCTTCAGCAGCAGGGCACACGTCCAATATCAGGATCACCGGCGGCAGCGGCAGCTCTGCGCGACTTGCGCGACCTGTTTGGTCGGTGGTCGCACGGAAAATGCCGCGCCGCAGCATCGTAGCCATCTGCAGATCTCCGACAATTCTGGCCATTGAGTCGCTCAGGCTATGAACTTCGTCCTCACCGTGCATCAGCAGCGGGACGTTGAGGTCGCCGTCCGCAATGCGCCCTGCGGCTACACTCAGCCGCTCCAGGGGCCGCGTCAAGTGCCCTACCAGGTACGTGGTCACCAAGATCCCGACGATGACCAGCAGCAGTGCCAGAGTAAAATAGCGCACGGTGATTTCCGCCGCTGTTCGCCGGGCGATGCTCTTGCGACATCCCATCTTCAAGAGTTGCGGATAGCCTTCCAGTTCGGCGGTCAGCGGGATGATGTCCTGTCCGGATTTGAAATTGCTGTCTGTTATCAGTTCCAGTAATTCGAGGCCCAGTATGTCATAGTCGGGACTCTCGCGTTTGCCCTCGGCGGTCAGCGTTCGGATGGCCGGATCGGCTGCATAGGCGATCATCCCGCTGTTCCCATCAAGCAGTGCTACGTAGAGGATATCCACCGAGTAAGCCCGACCTTGAATCTTATGATGCACCAGTTTGCGCAGCAATTGCTGGTAGTTGTCACGCTCCGCAGGTTCGCCCAGCGTCTGGTACTGTAATATCATGTACGCCGTCTCCCCCATCGCCAGGCGCACCTGTTCGTTGATGACGCTTTTCGCGTGGCGTATTGCCAGATAGGTCCCGGACATGACCGTCACGATGATCGCCGCTGAGACCAGTAGCGCTATCTTGTTCTTCAGACTGGCGGCCCACGGCCTGGCGGCCCGTGCCGGCGGCTCCCTGACCACTCCTTCGACCACCTCCGCGGCCTGCTGTCTGGCCGTACGCATAACAATCAAATAAGCCCCAAACACCAGCACCGCAATCCCGGAAATGTGGTATGCGTTGAGCGCCTCCTTCAGCACGATCCAGGATACGACCGCAGTCACAATTGCGCCTACCAGCTTGAGCGTTACTGCAACATGGACCGGGACTTGCGCCAGGCCTCGGTAGTAGAGGAACATTGACAGACTCGTGCTCACCCCGGCCAACACCAGCAGCAGAGCCCAGCCATTAGCGTCGAGTTGGATAAGGCCCACGTACTGCCCACCACCGAGTGAGATCAGGCCTGTAATGAAAAAGCCGACACCAAAGCGCCACATCGCAACCGTAGAGGGCCTGAACTTGCGCAGTGCCCCCTTGCCCAGTATCTCCGCCGCAGCCCGCAGTACCCCTGCAGCCAGGGCCAGCGCGTCGCCCAACAGATGCTGCCTGGCGGTCGCCGTACCAAAGGAAAGCTCACCAACCCCGATTAGCACCGCGGCGGCGACCATCATTAGCACCAGGGAAAAGCGTGCCCAGGTGATCCGCTCACGCAGCGTAAAGTAGGCAAAGAAGGCAACAAAGATCGGAGCGGTCTTTGATATGGCGTTGGCGATGCCGGCGTGGGAGTAATCAATTGCCGCTGTGAACAGCAGTGCCGCGAAGCCTGAGCCCAGCGCACCGACCAGAAACAGAGCCGCCCAGTCGCGCCGTGTGGGTTTGCCGGCCCCGGGGTCCCTTACCCTGTGATCAACGCCAAAGGGCAACAGGAAGCCCACTGCGAGAAGATAGCGAGCCGCCACTACCGTTGCATGCGACAGTTCAGAAAGCAGCAGCTTGGTGAACACCGGCGAGAGCCCCTGCAGCAGCACGCCCGCTACCAGGAAATAGTAGGGCGTAAAATGGCTCCGCCTGCTCACCTGATGCCCCCGCCTTCCTTGCTACTGATACGGAGATATGAACTCCAGGTGCTGCTTGTCCATCCAGCCACGGCCGCCTGCCTCAGTGCGAAGCTCGCGGTACTGCCCCTGAGTTTGCAGAACGCTCACCTCGGCCCCCGGCCTCAGCTTTGCCAGTAACTCGAAGCTCCGTCCCGGCCCGCTCATCATGTCCGCGTCGGAGACCACAATTGCACGGCCACTGGCGTAATCCCGGTGCCATTTGCCGTAGCTCAGTCCACTGCAGACGCATAGAGCAATCACCAGCGCCCACAGCGCAACTGTCACTTTTCGCCTGGGGTTGTACATGCGCCAAATTCCGACACCGACCGCAAGCCAATACAGCAGCGCGCTGAAGCCGACCAGTTCGTTAATACTCAGTCTTGACAACAGCCATCTGAGCAGCAAATGCCCCCATGTCTCCACTATAGGCGACGCCTGGTAGGACAATTGGCTCTCGGCGTAGCGCAGGTTGTGCAAGGTGTCACGATGTCGTGGAGCAATCAGCAGCGCCCGGCGATAGTAAAGCACCGCCCGACCTGCGTTCTCCATCCGCAAGTACGCGTTGCCCAGATTGTAATAGACCGCCAGCGCATGATAGCCTTGCTCAACCAGACTTTCATAAACCGCCGCAGCAGCTTGATAGTCCCCGTTGGCATAGTGCTGATTGGCCTCGCCAAACGTGTATGCCACGCTCTCAGAGCCTTGCTCGCGCTGGATTTGCTGCCCCCACGCAGTACTCAGCACCACCAGCACGCCGCAAAGCATCGCAGCACTCGCCAGGCGGCTGCTCATATCAGCGGCCTCCCAGGCTCTTGGCGCCCAACTCATCAATCAGTCTTCTGGCCGCCTGCAGCATTTCATCATACTGGGCCCGCCCGCCCCCGGCAAACCGCCCATAATCGCACCGCCGCAGCAACCCTTCCACACGGCCAACCAGGCCTTCATCAATGCCTGCCTCGCGGAGCGCGGCAATTGCTTCTTGGGCGGATATGTCGGCTGCCTGCAAGCCTGTGCGGTGGGCGATGAAGTCGGTGATGGCGTGGGATACCGCCGTGCAAAAGCGGTCGGAATCGTCACGGGTCAGGGCCTCGCGAGCTTCGTACAGGTGCGCCCGGGCGACCCTCGGCGCGTTCAGCGACCTGACCAGCTCCGGATTGGCCAGCAATGCCCGGTTGCGGTGGGCGAGGTAGGCAAAGGCCGCCAGAGCCAGCAACGGCAGCCCCTGCAGAGCCCAAAACCACGGCTGCACCAGCAGCGGCCCGCTGGCCGGCTTACCGGGGCCGCGTGCCATTATGTGGCGCATCTGTTCGCTCTCCTCGCTCGGAGCATCTTCCGTGGCAACTCCCGGCGTCACCTGGATCGAAACGCCCCGGGTCTTAGCGGTCTGGTATCGGCCCGCGTGCGGGTTGAAATAGACGAACTCGATCGGCGGCACCTTGACTGTGCCCGGCCGCTTGGCCAGTGCCAGAAATTCAAAGCGTGCCTCGCCGCCGATGGTATCCGCGTCGCCGCCGTAACCAGGGGCCGACGTGCGGTCTTCACGCGATCTGTAGATCTTCACCCATTCAGGCACCTGCGGGGTAGGCGTGCCAAGGCCATGGAGATTGCCGGCCCCGCGGACGATGAGTGTGAGCGTAAAGGTCTCCCCCGCCTTGACCGATGTGCAGTCGGCGGTCAATTCCGCAGTGAACTTGCCGACGGCTCCCTCGAATTGCTTGCCTGCCGGCGGCGGAGGCAGGGCGCGAACGTTCAACTTCACGCTATTAGTATGATGCTCATCTGGTGACCCCAGCGGATGCGTTGCCGCTGTAACCTTAACCGGCTCGATCGTCGCCCGGCCGGCCGCGGTTGGAAAAGCCGCCCATCGGCGCTGCTGAACCAGGTATTCGGTGCCGCCTATAAGCCGGGTTACGTTCTCCGGGTGCGAGAGTTCCTTCGTCACAAAGTTCTCGGCCTTCGGCGGCTCGTAGCGAGTATCGCCATAAAGACTCTGAGACTGATAGAATGTGAAGGTGATGATGACCTGCTGGCCGACGTAGGGGTTCTCAGGTTCCGCTGTCAGGCGCAAGTCAACGATCTTTGTGGGGATGTACTCGTCTTCCGTTGGGGATGGCAGAGGCGGTTCCGGTATCGGAGTCGCCGGCGGCATGGACGGTGGTTGTATCGTGGTTGACCCCGAGGTCACATTCACCTGAACACTGCCGGTTTCGTATGTCTGCCCGCCGACTTTGACCGAGGCCGGCTTCAGAGTGAAGCTGCCCGCCCGTTTTGCGCGGAGCACATAGATATATGTCCGCGTGGACTGCATTCCCCCGTTGCCCATCGTCACGCTCTGTCGCGTGCCGGTACTGACGATCTCGAGTCCGTCCAGGTGCGGCAGTGTCGGCTGCGGCTGCATGGCTAGTGCAGCCGGCCCTGTTATCATCACCGAAATCTCATACGTCAGCGTCTCACCGGCAGCCACGGTCTGCGGCTGCGCGGATGCGGCTACCTGCACATCCGCCGCAACCTCCGGCACAGTCGCCAGCGCACACGCTATTCCAATTATCGCGAGAAGCTCTCTGGGCAAGTCTACCAGTCCTTGCCGCGCGGCGGTGTCGTTATCGGCTCTTTCGGTTTCCGCATCTGTTTCTGCAGTTCTTTGTCCTCCTCGGCAAGCGCCCTCAGCAGCCGTTCAGCCTCTTTCTTGGAAAGCTGGCCATCCTGCTTGGGTGTCGGCTGTCGGTCCTGCTGCTGATCCTGTTGTTCTTGTCCAGCTTGCTGCTGTTTGTCATCTTCCTCCTGGTCTTGTTGATCCTGCTGCTGTTCGTCTTGGTTATCTTCTTGCTGCTTCTGCTGCGGTTGGCGCTGTGCCAGTTCCAGGTTCCATTTCGCGTTCAAATCATCATGCCTCAGATAGAGTGCGCGCTTGTAATGCTCGATGGCCTTCTCTTTGTCGCCTTTGCGCAGGTATCCGTTGCCGGTGTTGTACTCGCACTTCTCCTGGAGTTCGGAGCGCGCCTCTTTGGCCAGTGTCTGAAACACTTTGATGGCGCGGTCGCAGTCCTGAGCCATGTGCAGTGCCGCGCCACGGTTGAATACAAGCTCGCGACGTTCCGGATACCTCTCGGACGCCTGGGCGTAGGCCTCGGCAGCCTCCGCGTACTTGTTCTCTTTGAACAGCTTATCGGCCTTCATCCACGGGTTGATGCTGCCGCAGCCGTTGAGGACCAGCAGCAAAGCCGTCATCACGCCCCAGACGATAGCCCTATAGTTGCGCAACTTCCTTGCGCCTCCCTGCACCGAGGCTTTGCTCGGCGATGAGTGCCTCAACAACGAAAAGTAGTATCGCCAAAGCCAGCGGCCACTGGAATCGCTGACCGTAATCAGTATATACGTAAGTGCCTACCTGCACGCCTTCCAGGCTCTCCAACCGGGCAGAGATCTGCGCGACGGCACCCGGTTCCGATAGCCGCTTATACAGGCCGTTGCCGGCCTTGGCCAGCTTCTTCAGTTCTGCTTCATTCAGCTTCGTGATTATGACTTCGCCGTTCTTATCTCGTTTGAGGTCCCTGACGGTGCCGTCCTGACCTATCGCCGGTATCGGGTCGCCCTCCGGGGTTCCCACTCCGAGTACCATGATCGCCGCACCGGTCTCTCTGTTGACAGCGTTGGCGGCCTCCAACGCCCCGGAGCCGTGGTCCTCCCCGTCGCTTAGCAGTACCAGCGCCCGGTGTTTGCCTTCCGCCTTTTCGAGGATCTCGCCCGAGATCCTAATGGCCTGGGCGACCGCCGTTCCCGGCTGGGGCGTGGAGTCCAGCCCCACCGAGTCCAGGAACATCAACGCGGCATCGTGATCTATCGTCAGCGGACAATATTTATAGGCATTGCCGGCAAAAACCACCAGCGCAACACGGTCGTTGGTCAGCCGGCTGAGCATAGTAGTGGCCGCATCCTTGGCCGCCTGGAGGCGATAAGGCTTGACATCACTTGCCGCCATGCTGAGGCTGGTATCTATAGCGATGACGATTTCAGCCCCTTGGCGCCGCGCCTTCTGCTTCTTCATTCCCACCATCGGCTGAGCCAGGGCGATTATTGCGAACACCAGCACACCAACGAAGAGCATGAATTTGAAATTGCGCCGCCGCAGCACGGAAAGCAACCCGGTGCGCTCTGCTGTGAAATCCGGGCAGAATGCTTCGAGTGCCTGTCGCCGCCGGCGCATGGCCCATAGATGCAGCAGCGCCAGTGCCGGTAGTAGCCACAGGTAGCTGAGGGCTTGCGGATTACCCCATCTGAAGAAATCCACCATCTGTTCCTACGGCGCCTTTCGTAGCCAGGTGCATCCGAGAATGAATTGCAGTGCCAGGATCACAAGAGCCGGCCACACGAAACGGCCATAAAGCTGCTTGTATTCGATGTGTTTGGGGCCCAGGTATTCCGATTTCTCCATCTCGTCAATCTGGGCGTATATTTCGCGCAAGGTGTCGGCGTCGGTGGCGCGGAAATACTGTCCCGCCGCGCCGGCCACCTTTTTCAGCGTCTCCTCGTCCAGCTCGGTACCAGCCGGTTGGCTGGCGCCGAAATCGAGCGGCGGCTGGGACGGATCGCGCTCCTTTCCCACACCGATGGCATATATCTTCAGTCCCAGAGCCGCCGCTGTTCGTGCAGCGGTCACCGGATCAATGTCTCCCGCGTTGTTAGCGCCATCAGTCAGCAGGATGATCACTTTGCTCTTGGCCTCGGAGTTGCGCAGGCGACTGGCTGCCGTGGCGATGGCCATCCCAATGGCCGTGCCGTCCTGCAGGATCCCTATCTCTACTTCATCGAGCAGCGCCCTCACCATCTTATGATCCGCGGTCAGTGGGGCTTGCGTGAAGGCTTGCTTGGCGAACACGACCAGGCCGAGGCGATTCTGGCCGGCTCCGTCAATGAAATCGCTGAGCACATCGCGCGCGACATGAAACCGGCTTTGAGGCCCCAGGTCCTTGATTTCCATGCTTCCCGAGATGTCCAGCGTAAGGATGATGTCTATGCCGGCGCCGGCCGCGCGCTTGATGCCCACAGGCACCTCCGGCCGCGCCAGGCCGACGACCAGTAGTGCCAGTGCAATTATCCGCAACGGGGGCAGTGCTCTGTTCAAGCTTGCCCGAGGCGTGCCGCTTGCTCCCTCCAGCAACCGCAGGTCGGAATATATCACTCGTCCGCTGCCCGACTTGCCCGGACGCACCTGTCGCACCGCCAGATATCCCACGCCTAGCAAACCGATTAGGCCCCAGGGGAACGCGAAGATCACGCCGCCGCCCCCTCTCGGTCGCCGGCCTCGATCTCAAGTTCATCCACCGGCTCCGTAATGGCTCCCCGTTGCAGGAGTTCGAACGCTTCCTCCAGGTCGGAATATGCGATATCATCCTGTGGAATCCATTTGGCGAACTTGACCAGGTCGCCTCGGCTTAGTAAGGCGATGAAATCCTCTTGCCAGTCGTCCGCTAATTCGCTTCTTCGCAGGTCATAACGAATTATCGGCGTCGTAGCCTCCATAGCTGGGATATCGGCTCTGTGTTGCAGCCAGCGCCGCAGTATGTCGCCAAGCTCGGAGTAAAATGCCTTGAACTTGCCCGCTGCGATCAATTTCCTGTTCCGTAGTGCCGCGAGCGCGTAGTGAGCTTCTTCCTGAGGTGTCAGTTCGCGCTCCGGCTCTCCTGGCGTCCTTCTGGCCTGCCTTTGCCACAGCCACACCCCGACCAGCAGCGCGGCCAGGATCGCCAGCGCAATCACAGTCGGCCAGACCCAGGAATACCACCACGGTGCCAGAAACATCGGCCCGTAGATCGGCTTAGGCTTCAGCTCGCCGCCTTGAGGCGGCAACACGCTCTCTATTGTCACCGTTACCGGAGGCGCCAGGTACTTGTCAATATGCTCCTTGCCATCTACTGTACGCTTCGCTTCCACCTCGAAATCGGCTATCTGCCTCTCCCCTACCGTAAAGCCGACGAGTTGGTAACGCAGCGTTATCTGCTGTCTGCCATCGGGAAGCTGAGTAGTCTCCGCATCGTAGTCGCGGATTTCGAAGCCCCCGAAATCCACCTCATTGCCCGGTAGCTGGGGTTGGCTGTCGGCGGAAATGATCAGCTTTACCGTGTACCAGAACGGATCCCCGACAGTCAGCCCTTGTACATCCGCCGAGGCGTCTATGCTTCCTGTGGTATCGGCAGATGCGCCCGCCGGGATCCAAAGCACGGCCAGTAGCAGCACGAAGATTGTCGCAAAGCGTCGGGTCATCTTCTTTTCCGCGAACGCCTGTCGAAGAATTCCATAAGAGGTTTAATCGGAGAGGTGCCGGCACAAATCGAGATGTAGTCAGCGCCGGCGGCGTTCATTTCCGTTCGGCGCTGCTCTGCGGCGGCCGTCTGTGTAGCTGCAAACTGGCGTGAGTAGTGGGCGTTGCCGAGGTCCACCAGACGGCGCCGGCCGGTCTCTGCGTCTTCCATTTCAATCAGACCGCTGAGCGGCATCATCCGCTCTCTGGCGTCATAAATTTCGATAGCTACAACATCGTGCCTTCGAGCCACAGTCCCGATGGGCCCGAGGTAGTCACTGTCCTGGAAGTCAGATATGACAAAGATGATCGCCCGCCGGTTGAGTATCCGGGCCGTGAAGTCCAGCGCCTGAGCAATGTTGGTTCTGGCGGCCCGAGGCTGGAAATACAATATGTCCCGGATCAGCCGCAGGACCTGGCGACGGCCCTTCTTCGGCGGCAGATACAATTCGGTCTCATTGGTGAAGATCATCGCGCCGACTTTATCGTTGTTGCGGATCGCAGAGAAGGCGAGTGTAGCTGCCGTCTCCGCCATCGTCTCCGCCTTGGTCTGCACGCCGGTGCCGAAGCGAACGCTGGCTGACGCGTCCACCAGCACCATCACCGTCAGCTCGCGCTCCTCAACGTATTTTCTTACATGCAAACCGCCGGCCCGCGCTGACACTCGCCAGTCAATATTGCGAATATCGTCGCCGCGGTGGTACTCCCGCACCTCCGCAAACTCCATGCCCTGTCCACGGAACGCGCTCTCGTACTGCCCGGCGAACATATCATCGGCGAGATGGTCGGTGTATATTTCGATCTGGCGAATCTTCTTGAGCAACTGCTGCGTTGTCAGCAATGTTCGGACCTCTACACGTACATGGTGTCAAGCCCTTAGCGCGTCAGAGCTTACATTAGGGAATCTCTATGCCGCGGAAAATCTTCTCGACAATATCGTCACTGATTGTCTCCTGGGCCTCCGCCTCGTACGAGACGATAATCCGGTGGCGCAGCACGTCCATGCCTATGGCCAACACATCATCAGGCGTCACATAGCCACGGTGCTGCGTGAAGGCGTGGGCTTTGGCACAGATCGTCAGATAGATGCTCGCACGTGGCGAAGCACCATACTCAATCAGCGGATCCAGCGCGCCAAGGCCGTATTCTTCCGGCTCGCGCGTGGCGAAGACCAGGTCCACAATGTAGCGCTGCACCTTCTCATCCACATAGATGGCATTGACCAACCTCCGCGCTTGCACAATTCGCTCCAGGCTGGACACCGGCTCGGCGACGATTTCTTCGCCGGTCGTCCAGCGCTGCAAAATGTTCAGCTCTTCTTCCTTGCTTGGATAGGTGATTTTGACCTTGAGCATGAAGCGGTCCATCTGGGCCTCGGGCAGCGGGTAGGTACCTTCCTGCTCTATGGGGTTCTGAGTTGCCAGCACCAGGAAGGGCTTCGGCAGCGCGAAGGTCTGTTCTCCTATCGTCACCTGGCGTTCCTGCATTGCTTCCAGCAGTGCGCTTTGCACCTTGGCCGGTGCCCGGTTGATCTCATCGGCCAGGATGAAGTTGGCAAAGATCGGGCCCCGCTTGGGGAAGAATTCATGCTCCTTTTCGTTGTATATTATGGTGCCGGTGATGTCGCCCGGCAGCAAGTCCGGAGTAAACTGGATCCGTTGAAAGTCGCCGCTTATGGCTTGCGTCAGCGTCCGTGCAGTCATCGTCTTTGCCAACCCGGGCACGCCCTCCAGAAGCACGTGCCCATCTGCCAGCAGCGCGACCAGCAAGTGCTCGATCAGTTCGTGTTGGCCGACAATGAGCTTCCCGATCTCGCGCTTGATATCGTCCAGGAATAATGCTTCCTGCTGTATCTGCTCAGTGAGTTGTGCGATCTTTTGCTCCAACGGTATCACCTGTTTGAAATTGAATTAGGCCGCCGCGGCATCCTCACTCAGTGGCTTAGTTGCCAAGTACACACCGAGCAGGACAAGCAGCCCGCCTATTACAAATGTCGGCCCCATCGGCTCCTGTAACAGTACCCAGCCCAGCACAACGCTGACAAGCGGAGCGATATACTGGGATGGGCCCAGCACTGAGCTTTCCACGTACTCCAGGGCTTTGTACCAAAGACACATCGCGATGGCCGTGGGCGCTATAGCCATATATGTTATAGCCAGCAGCTCAAGGCCTGTCAAGGGACGCACAGCACCGCGCGCCACAGCCAGCACAGCCAACATCACGCCCCCGCAGGCGATAGTCCAGGCTGAAGTCACCAGTCCACCCAACTTGCGCACAACAGCCTTACCGAAGACGGTGTAAGCCGCCCAGCACAGCGCCGCACCCAGCGCCGCCAATCCGCCCAGCGCGTTGTTGCTCGGTGGCAGCGGTTGCGCAGGTGCCGAGCCCAGCATCACAATGCTGCAGCCCGCCAGCCCCACAAGTAGTCCGCCGAACCGCAGCCACGGAACACGCTCCCCTATCATGACCGCAAGCACCGCGATGAATATGGCGTTGGAGTTGACGATCAGCGAGCTGTTGATGGAGGTCGTGTACTGCACAGACACGAATACCAGCGCGCCGAGCCCAAAGGTGCCTGCCGCCGACAAAGCCAGTATCTGCCAGGTGAACTCGCCCGCTGCCAGCACCTTCTTCGGACCGGCAGTAGCCAGCACATATCCTAGAGCGAATATGCCACCAAAGCAAAAACGCACTGCGGCGGTGTAATACGGGTCGAGGCCGCGCACCTCGATCAAATAGCGCGCGACCACATAAATCGTACCCCACAGGGCACTGGCTCCAAGCCCGTAAGCAAGGCCTTTGAAATGCGATGACATCGTACCCGCCAAACTCTGAATGGTGGCTTGTGTACTACTGCGGCCTCAGTGAGGCGACGGTATCGGCATCGAGTTTGCAGACCAGTTCGGCGGTCAGCTCCACGGTCTGGCGGTAGTCGTTGAGTTCGATAATGCCGGTGTGAGCGTGAATGTGTCGCGCCGGCACGGCCAGTACCAGACTGGGTACGCCGCTGGCATGCACATGTATCCTACCGGCGTCGGTGCCACCCCGCTCGAGGGCCGAAACCTGGTATTCAAAGCCCAGTTGCTTGCATGTCTCGATAGCCATATCGCGCAGCCGCAGGTTCGGTATCGCGCTGCCCTCAAATATATAGACGGTCGGCCCGCCGCCGAGTTTGACATCCGATTCGGCGTCCTTTGTGCCCGGTACGTCGCCGCAGATTGAGACTTCCAGCACCAGCGCCACATCCGGCGCGATAGTCTGTACCGAGGTCTGTGCGCCGCGCAGGCCTACTTCCTCCTGCGCCGTACCAACACCGTAAACCGTATTAGCGTGTTTCTTCTTTGCCAGAGCGCGCAGCGTCTCAATCATCACGCCAACGCCTGCGCGGTCGTCCCACGCCTTGCCCATCAGCATGTCGGGGTCAGCCATCTGCTGAAATTTGGTGGCTGGCACTACGGCATCTCCGGGCAGCACCCCGAACTTCTCGGTCGCCTGCTCCTTGTCGCGCGCGCCGATATCCAGGAACATGTCCTGCCTCTTGACCACCTTATTGCGTTCCTCATCGGTGAGCAAGTGGGGCGCTTTGGAGGCAAATACGCCCGGTATCGGTCCCTTGCCAGTCAGCACTGTCATCGCCTGAGCAAGCAGCACCTGGTCCCACCAGCCGCCCAGTGGCGAAAGTAACAGGTACCCCTCCTCGGTCACGTGTTTGACCATGAAGCCGACCTCGTCAATATGCGCCGCAAGCATGACTCTTGGCCTGTCGGCGCTGCCCTCGACCTGGCAGATCACGCTGCCGAGGTTATCGTACGAGACCGCGCCGGCCTCACTCAACTGTTCGGCGACATACCGGGCGACATCCGCTTCATAGCCAGGCGGGCCGTCGAGATTACTCAAATCCCGCAGCAGGTCAATTGTTGATTGTTTCACTTTTCATCATCCTCAGAAGGTAGATTATTCGGTGGCTCAGGGCCGCTCTTGCGGGCCCGCACGAGCAATATGACTTCGTGCCATAGGTCGCTGTGGTAATTGGCATAAATCATTCCGGGGCCGTACAGACAGATGAAGAACATCAAGCGGACGATTGCCCACAGAGCATTGCCTTCGCTGGGAATGATGAATTGGCCCGTGAGGTATGCTGCCATCTGCAGTGATGCGATCGCCCACACAGTCGGCAGGTAACACGCAGCCAACTCGCCGACTAGTCGCCAGCCCTTGTAATAGTTGGGCAGCACGACGAGCAGGCTGACTAGCGAGGCCAGGGCATACGCTCCTGCGGCAGCGTAAGCGATGTGGGCAATCGGCGCCTGCTGCTGCACCAGCCAGTACGTCGCCCCGCCAAGCACCAGGCCTGCAGATGCGCGTATGGCCGTTACTGTTATCTCGCGGTTGCTTGCCACCAGCAGACTGTTGGTCGCCAGCGGCAGCGCCAGGAATATT
>JALGTY010000366.1 GCA_029821145.1 Candidatus Zipacnadia bacterium | reverse complement strand
CATCGTGTCTCTCATTGTCATCGCTATGTTGGCGGCTGGCACCGCCTGTGCAGCCGGACAATTCACCTTGCAGGCCTTCAAGATAACTGCCAACGCGCCGGTCCAGATAACCCTCCCGCCAAATCAACCAGTCAAGCAGCCGACGTACGTCACTGCTGCCGGCGAGTGGAAGCAGCTTCAAGTTGACAAATCTGAAGCCGGCCTGGCATTCTCGCTGCCGACCGATGCCATCGGCTCCACCGTCATTCTGCTCAGCAAGCCCGATTGGCTGACCCTACCCGACACCGATGCTCCGACCATAGAGGCCGCCAGTGTCGCCGGCGTGGCCGTGACCCCTATCGAGGACACAATGACGGTCGGTCATTTGGATGAAACTCCGAAAAACCTCATGTTCACTGTTGCGGATGCGACCAATCCCATCAGCGCGCGGCACATTAAAGTCCTTCTCAACGGTCAGCCCGTCAGCTCCACTGGCGGCTCGCTGAAGATAGACCAGAGCCCCGACGGCAAGCACGCAGACATCATCATTACCCCTGGCGACCTCCCCAAGGATAAGCACAGACATCATCATTACCCCTGGCGACCTCCCCAAGGATAAGCACAATATCATGCTCATCATTCCGGATGCCACACCGGCCCGCAACACACTTATCGCCCGGCTGACCTTCACCACCGCCCCGCTGCTGCGCGATGGCGGCTTCGAGCAACTCGATGACAAGGGCAAGCCGAAGCACTGGTCATTCGGGTCCTGGCATTCGGCGGAGGCGAGCGATTACAAAATCTCCATTGCCAAGGGCGAGGGCCGCAGCGGTAATGCTTTGAAGTTCGTCGGCATCAGTGGCCGTCTCAACATGGTTGTCGGCCAGCCCGTGGACCTCGTGCCCGGACGAACCTATATCCTCTCAGGTTATTCCAAGGGCGACTGCAATGGCGGTTATGCCTCACTCATCGGTAAGGCCGTAGGTGATGCCAAGGCCCAGTATGACAATACCTCACCGTGCAAGCAAGCGGATGACTGGACGCCCTTCTCGTGGGAGATTACCCCTGCGGAGAGCAACAAGAACTTCATCATCTACCTGCGCAGCACATCCAAGGGCACGGTCTATATGGACGACATCAAGCTCCAGGCCAAGCAGTAGGACAGGCGTCTCGCCTGTCGCTGTTGCCGTTGTGAGAAAAAGGGGGTACTGTCTATGAAGTCTATACCGATGATGCGTTTGGGGCTGTTGCTGGCCGCTTGCACGCTGGCGATTCCGGGCATGCCAGCGGACTATCAACTCGAGGCCATAACCATCGCGGCTAACGCGCCGCTGGAAGTCCACATATCCGCTGACGAAGCTGTCAACAACCCCGTGTACTTGGATGCACAGGGCCAGTGGAAGGCTCTCAAGGTTGACAAGTCCGCCCAGGGCATCTCCTTTGCGTTCCCGAACGACGCCATGGGCTCGACCGTGATGCTCCTCAACAAGCCCGCGTGGCTGACCCTACCAGACACCGATGTTCCTGCCGTTGACGCCGCCAGTTGCGGCGGTACGCCGCTTGAGGTCGCTCCCGACATCAACCTCGGCCACCTGGAGCAAGCGCCCCGCAATCTTTTCGTGACCGTCTCTGATGCGACCAACCCGCTCGCGGCCGGCCGGGTCGCTGTCACCATCAACGGGCGCTCCGCGACCGACCTCGGCGGCTCCCTGAAGATTGATCAGAGCAAGGACGGCAAACACGCTGACATTATCCTTACGCTCCCTGATCTGCCTCGGGACAAGTACGAGATTCGTATCACAGTGACCGATGCCTCGCCGCTGCTGAAAAATGCTGATTTCGAGCAGGTCGCCGACAACGGAGTGCCAGTCTCATGGTCAGCCGGTGCCTGGGACGAAGCAGCGGAGACCAAGTATGAGACTAAGGCCGTGGACGGTGGCCGCAGCGGCAAAGCTCTGATGATCCACGGAATCGCCCGTCCGCTCAATCTCATAGTCGGACAGGCGGTTGATCTGGTCCCAGGTGAGACTTATGTCCTATCCGGCTACTATAAGAATGAGGGGAACTTCGGCCACGCCTCACTCATCGCCGGCGGCAAGAAGGTCCAATATGACAACATGCCTGGACTCGCGAAGGCTGACGACTGGACCCCCTTCTCATGGGAAGTCACTGCCGCCCCGGAAGGAAAGACCTGGACCCTCTACTTGCGTAGTACCGGTATCGGCAAGGTCTATTTCGATGACCTGAACCTCGCGCCCAAGCAGTAGGATAGGCGTCTCGGCTGTCGCTGTTGCCGTTCTCGTTCTCACCTCTCCCTGTGGGAGAGGGGCCGGGGGTGAGGGCCGTGGTTCGGAGGAGCCGGCGGAACCGGGCACCCAGTGCCTTTGCCATCGCGTACGTGATAATTCCAGCCTGCGAATGCCTCATAAAACAATCAAGGGATGAATACTGATGAAAAGGCTTATCTTGCTCCTCTCGTGTCTCATTCTGACTACCGTGATTGTCGCGACGATAACGCTGGCGGCTGATGACTTTGCCCTCCAGCCGATTAAGGTCACATCTAATGTTCCCGTCAAGATAACGATAAGCAGTGGGCCGACCGTCAACCAGCCCCTCTACCGCACTGCGCAGGGCGAGTGGAAGATCCTGAAAGTCGAACAGACCGGCAAGCTGGTATCATTTTCCCCGCCGGCAGATGCACTGGCCTCCACCGTCATACTCCTCAACAAGCCCAAGTGGCTTACCTTGCCCGACGATGAAGCGCCGGTGGTGCAGGCTATTAGCGTAGGCGGCTCTGCTGTCGAGCTCTCCGAGACTGTCAAGCTCGGACACCTGCCAGAGACTCCGGAAAGTATTCTGGTGACCCTCGGCGATGCCAAGAACCCCATTGCTGCCTCCAGAATGGCGGTGTCAATTGATGGCCGCGAGCCTGCGGTCTTCGGCGGCAAGCTTGAATTCGACCAGAGCAAGGATGGCAAGCATGTAGATGTCACCATAAGTCCGGGCGATCTGGCCGAGGCAGTCCATACCATCTTCATCTCCGTCCCCGACGCCTCCCCGGGCTTCAACACTTGCACGTTGCAGATTAGCTTCACAACCGCGCCGCTGCTGGCCAATGGCAACTTCGAGCAGGCCGACCCCAAGGGCGGCCCGCTGCACT
The DNA here is from genome assembly GCA_029821145.1 of Candidatus Zipacnadia bacterium. GTDB lineage: Bacteria > Armatimonadota > Zipacnadia > Zipacnadales > UBA11051 > UBA11051. The sequence goes on along the minus strand of JALGTY010000366.1, from coordinate 1,980 downwards.
GGACGACCAGCACGTGGAGTCAGAACGCGGAGACCAAAGCGGAATTCAAAGTGGTGGATGGTGGCCGCTCCGGCAAGTGCCTCATGATCCACGGCATCGCCGGTAGCCTCAATCTCGTTTGCGGCCAGGCGCTTGACATCATTCCCGGTGCTACCTATGTCCTGTCCGGCTACTACAAGAATGATGCGAATCTCGGTACCGCTTCTGTCATCGGCAAGAACAAAGAGACCGGCAAGCAAGACCAGTACGACGGTATGCCGGGGCTGCAGCAAGCCGATGACTGGACGCCATTCTCGTGGGAGTTCACGGCCAGGGAAGACAACACTGGCTTCAACCTTTATTTGCGCAGCGGCGCCGGCAAGGTCTATTTCGATGATGTGAAGCTCGAACGCAAACAGTAGCGGGCTGTCTGTCCCGCCGCATCGGAGGTCGTCGCGTGGGTCAGGCTTTCCAGCCTGACAATGCCTTCTATCTCTCGCGTCGGGTACCCGCGCCGAAGGCGTGGGTGAGGCTTCCAGCCCGACTCCCGTTGTCGTTGCCTTTCGGAGGGGCCGAATAGGGCAAATTTCGTGCAGCAAAATTCGGGTTCCCTATCCGGCCCGCCCTGCCTACAAGCCGGTGCCTTACAGCAACCGCAATTTGATAGGACGGGGACTTGCCCCGTCCCAGATACAAAAACCGAATCACACGGAGGCCGAAAATGCGTGACAAATCGCTTGAGTTCTTCAAAGCCCTGATCAGTGCTCCCTCGCCATCTGGCTACGAGCAACCGGCGCAGGACGTGGTGCGCGAATATGCTGCAGAATTCGCCGACGAGGTGCGCACCGATGTGCATGGCAATGTTATTGCTGTGCGCAACGCAGATGCCCCGGTCCGCGTCATGCTGGCCGGCCACGTTGACCAGATCGGCCTGATGGTGCAGCATATTGACGATGGCGGAATGCTCAACATCGCCGCAATCGGCGGACATGACCCGAAGGTGCTCATCGCCCAGCGGGTCGTCGTCCACGCCGCCAGGCAGCCCATCGCAGGCGTTATCGGCCGCAAGCCAATCCATCTGCTGCCTGCCGATGAGCGCGCCAAGGAGAAGGTTGAAGTTGCCGATCTCTGGGTGGACATCGGTGCGAAGAACAAAGCCGCCGCCGAAAAGCTCGTCGCAATCGGCGACCCCGTCACCTTCGACCTGCAGTACACTCCCCTGTTGCAGGACCTCATCGCCGCGCCGGGCTGCGATGACAAGGTAGGCGTCTTTGTGGCTATGGAGGCACTGCGACTCGTGCCCAAGAGCAGGCTCAAGTGCGCAGTGCATGCGGTCGCAACGGTGCAGGAGGAAGTCGGCTTGCGGGGCGCGCGCACCAGTGCTTTCGGCATTGATCCTCACGCCGGCATCGCCATAGACGTAACCCATGCCACCGACTATCCGGGAGTTGAGCCGAAGCGCACCGGCAAGGTTGATATCCGCAAGGGCCCCTCGCTGGCTCGTGGCGCTAACATAAACCCGGTCCTGCGCGCCATACTGGTAAAGGCAGCCGAGGCCCGCAAGGTCCCGTATCAAAATGATCCGGCCCCAGGCGGCACCGGCACTGACGCCAATGCCATTCAGATTAGCCGCGCGGGTGTGGCGGCGGCTCTGGTCAGCATCCCCAACCGCTACATGCACACGCCGGTAGAGGTGATTTCGCTGTCAGACTTGGAGAACGCGGCCAAGCTGATTGCCGAGGCCCTCACGCGCATAGACGAGAGCACCGACTTCACGCCCAGGTAAGCCGCCTTATTCGTAGGGGCGTGATTCATCACGCCCGCCGTGCTGTTGGTGATTGGGTGCAACCAATTGCACCCCTGGGCGTGACGTTGGTGCCGTTTCCAGGCTCACCGCCACCCAGCTTGGCTTACCGACAATTCGCACACGCACCTGTTAGCCCGTCAGGACTTGCCAGATGCGCCGATGACAGGCTATGATATGAGATAGATGCTACTTCG
>JALGTY010000033.1 GCA_029821145.1 Candidatus Zipacnadia bacterium | reverse complement strand
GAGCCGTCTGCAGGACGCCACGAGCGATGTGGTTGCTGCGTTCGCCCCAGTTGCGGGGATCGCGCCCCGGCCGCAAGAACGCCTCCATGAACCGCCGGTCCCAATGCAGCCCATCGCGGCTGCTCATGAAAACACCATCAGACACACCGATATCGGGATGCTCTGGGATCGCCTTGCGGGTGGTCATAAAACGCTTCGGGAAACCGACATGGATGTGTGGCGCGCGGGGACAGGCGACAATGGCATTGGTGTAAAGATGCTCGCGCGGGGTGTCACCGTAGTCAATCTCGACGGTGTCGGACCAGTTGCGGAAATCGTCCGAGGTTGCTCGTGCGATGGAGCGCACGCCGGAGAAGATGCCGCCCGCGCCGCCCTCATGGCTCATGTTACCCGTCTTCGGATCGGCAAACACACGAAAGTATGCGACATATTGCTTCTGCACCGTGTCCCACATCGCCACATTCTGCGAATCGAAGGCCCCCTGGGTGATAATCGGGGCCTTGCGCAGCTTCTTCCAGTGAATGCCGTCGGCGGAGATCAGACCGATCAGCGGGCCGCCGGCGAGTGCCTTGTAGCGCTGGCTGGGCTTGCAGTCGGGGTTCTCATCAATGAAGGGGGCAAAGTTATGGCCGCCGAAGCCGGTCCAGATGATGTTGTTAGCCTTCGACCCGTCGTGCTCATGGAGTCCCACCGGGGTTCTGATCCATTTCTTTCCATCCGTGCTTTCGGCACAACAAGTGTACTGCGGGCCACCCTCCGCATGCGACCCGGACCCACGGTAGTACATCCGGTACACGTCGCCATCCTGCAGCACCGTCACATAGTAGCTCGTGCTGCCCTCCCACGGCTTGTTGAACCGCAGCGCGACCTCCTGCGGCACCGGATGGTGCATCTTCAGCGTCACGTTCTTGCATTTGTCAATCAAGCAATCGTCAACAAACAGCTCCAGACGCGAGCCGATATCCAAGCGTAAAACCTCCCTTGATGACTTCTCCAATAATGCGAGCCGAGCGTGGTTTACTCACCCAGCAGCGTTGTCATGTTGCCGCTGCAGATTCTCTCTTTCTCTTCATCTGTCGCCTGCAGCACTTCAACGCGCAGCAGCGCCGGCTCGGGCTCCCGGAAGCAGATGCCGGTGCCGAAGACCAGCCGCTCAGCCCCCATAGCATCCTTCACTCTTTGCAACTCCTTGCCGTACAGCGGGTCCATACAGGACATTTCAAGCCAGTAGTTGGCTGGCAATTCATCAACCTTCTGCACAAGGTCCGAGCCCGCAAAGCTGCCCTGCAGGATGATGAAGCGTGCGTCGGGATGTGCCGCTACCAGCTTTGCGATATCATTGCACGCCACCGGCGCCACCTCCACCAGCCAGTGCCGCTGGCGCAGGTCGTGCGCTGTTATCGGTATGGAAATGAGCATGCCCAGTTCGGTCGCCGCCTCAATCAGCTCATGGCAGCAATCGTCGTCGAGACCGTACATGTCATACGGCGGGTAGAGCCGCACGCCCTTTGCCCCCAGCACCTCCTGGCACCACTGCAGGTCTCGCTCCCAGGCCGCATAAGCCGGATTGAGCACTGCAAACGGAATTAAGCGATCACGGTGCGGCTCAATCTCTTCAAGCAATTCTTCGTTGCCGGCCTGACTGTTCTTGTACATGATGGCACTCGCAGATGAGACACACGCCTTGTCAATCTCGGCCCGGTCCATCAACTTGAGAATGCTGTCGCCGGTATTGTACCTCAGCCGCCGGAAAGCCCAGTGTCCAATGTATGCGTTGCTGTCAATTCTCATCATTAGAGCCTCCCACAAAGCCGCAGAAAGTTTTCACTTGCGATCTTCTTCTTGTCTTCTACACTGCACTGCAGGGCTCGGAACTTGCCCATGCTGGATGACATGCTGCAGTCACAGGCGAATACCATCCTGTCGGGACCCAGGTAGTCCAGCTGCATCTGCACCATGCCCTCGTCAAACCCACTACCACTAATCTCTTGTAAGACATTAGGGGCGTCGGCCAGAGTCTTGATCGTCCACTCCCAGTCGCCCCCGCCGCCGACATGGTCGGCGATGATCTTGGCCTCCGGGTAACGCTGGGCCACTGCCACGACATCGGCCGCATCCACCTCGTAGTGTAGCCTGTTGAATAGCAGCTCTGTCTTGTGGGCCTGGTGGATGATGATGACCTTGTCCAGCTCGATGGCCTTCTCGATGACCGGGAAGCAAACTGCGTCGCTGCAGCAGTAATCCCGTAGCAGCTTGATTGCCACCATGTCTTCGATTTCGGCGGTGCGTTCAATCTCGGCGATTGCTTCACGCGTCCAGCCGGGGTTGACGTACGTGGTCAGCCAGATGCGCCCGGGCCATTTCTCCATCGCATCTATCACCAGGTTGTTGGCATGGATGAAGACCTCCGGCGTAGTTGGCTTGGTCACCATCGGACATGAGATCACCAGAACGTCAATACCCAGCACATCCGCGGCATCCACATAGGCCTGATCCAGTGACCGCTGCCCACTATCATCGGAGCCGGGCGCCGAATACATAACGTGTGCATGCGTGTCAATAAGCATCGCATTCTCAAACATCGTATCCTCCCTTTCTCCAGGGGAAATAATCGCTAACGCTGATAGCATCTGCTGACAACGGCGTTGCGCAGTTGTGACGAGATTGCAGCTTTGCAGGAGAGTGTTTCGTCGTGGGCGTGGCCGGCACCTGTCTGGGGATTATGGTAACTGCTCAGCTTGAGGTGTTGGAAGAGCGGATAGGCAAGGCAGGAGGTGGCGACTCGCCCCCAAAGTTTGTCCTGGAGGACAGGCATCCGTGCCTGTCCATGCTGTTGCTGTTCCCAGAGGCCTCGACAGGCTAGGAAGCCTGTCGTCCAGGAAGGCTAGCAAAAAGGGCCGTGCCACTCCCACAAACCCCAAACACAAGCTTGCGCGCCATAGCCCAGCGGCGACACGGCACCAGTGAATGTGGGAGTAATGAAATTGCGGGGATAGCCTACTGCGGAGGTGCTGATGCGGCGGCCCGGTCGTAACGCTCCTGGACCGTGGCCAGAGCCTTGGCGGGTAAGCAGCGCCCCCCAAGAGCCAGAAACAGCGCGTCATCAAGCATGGCCTCGAGATTTTTCCAATCACGCTTAGGTCGGGCATGGGCATGCTCGAGGTTTGCGACGAAAGCGTGCATCAGCGGCTCGCCGCGGCCCTGCGAAATCACTTCCCGGTGCGAGGGAACCGAGCCGGTCTGGCGCATACAATCTTGAGCGCCACGCGAGGCCAGGAACTTCAGAAACTCCATGCACTCGGCCCGATGCTGAGTGGTACGCATGATCACGACATAGGTGGCCGATATTGAGGCCACGGGCTGGTCCCTGCAGGGCAGCGGGGCGACGGCGAAGTTGAGCGCGCCGTGTTGATTATTGAGCCGCCTGGCGAAGGCCGATCCGGCAATGATCATACCCAGCTTGCGCTCGGCGAAGGCCTCCTGCAATTGGGCGGCGTCCCATGATAGGACTTCCGGCTGCAAAGCTCCTGCCCGCGCCAGACGCACCCAGTACTCCAACGCATCGGTCATTTGCGCGGAAGTGAAGTTGATCGTCCCCTCCTCGTTGTAGAAAGAGCCTCCCGCACCCCATAGAAAGGTCAATAGAGTCCGTGCCCCGCCACCATTGACGGCCCCGGGCAGGCCCAGACCATACACGCCCTGCTCCGGATCAGAGATCGCGGCAGCCGTCGCCAGCAGCTCGTCCCAGGTGGTCGGCGCCTTGCGGCCTTCTGGCAGCAAGTCGGGGCGGTAGTACAGCGCGTACGAATCCACCCGCCAGGGCACGCCGTGAATGCGGCCGTCAATAGTGATCGGATCCAGAACAGCGGGGATGAACGGCTCCAGATAGCGGCCAATGCCTGTACCGAAGGTGCACAAGTTGGGGGCGAACTGGGCAAGCCACTCGTCGGGGATGACGGTCATGTCCGGGGCGTGTTCTTTCAGCGAGCCGCTCCATCGCGATATGCGGGGATAGGCGCTCGCCCAATCGTCATGCGTCATATCTATGTTCAGGTGCGGGTGCCGGCGGGAGAACTCTTCCAGCAGCCCTACGCATTTGCGCAGATCGGGCCCGTCTTCGTGCTCCCACGCCACCAGCGTCAGCCGCTGCGGCTGCTGGGCGGTGCCGGTGCGAGGCAGCGCGACTAGACTCGCCGCGCACGCCACCAACCACAGCACGTGCAGCGCGGAAAAAACGAAGGCTGCGGCGTTGCCCCGCCACAGCCCCTTTGCTCTGTCTGCAAAATGATTACAATTCATGCCCCTGACAGATCACCTATCCCGCATCATTCACCGACGCGTGGGCACCCACGCACGCCGCGTGGGTCAGGCTTCCTAGCCCGACGCCCTTGCTGCGCGTGAGCGTATTCGTCACTAACGCGCGCTATCCACTCTTGATAATGGTAAGAGTGATCTCTGCCTCGGCTTCGAATTCTTTCTTTACCTCTTTCTTCGGTTGCGTTCCCGCCTGCCGCCGCACCCAGTCCCGGTCTTCCGAATCGCCGGCCGTCAGTGCGTCATAATCCGCTAGTGGCGGCCCGCCGGGGCCTCCCATCGGCTCGCCTGGCATCGGCATATCCATCATCTCGCCACCGGCACCACCACTACGGCTGACGCCACCGAACTGGCTGCTGTCAATCGTCAGCTTGTGGGTGATTATGTCCTGGCAGCGCACGAACTGGCCCAACTCGTAAGCAAAGTAACTAATGCGCGAACCCTTATAGGAGGTCTTCACTTCCGTCACAGCCGGTGCGGATACGGAAGCCGACTTCGATGCAGAAGGCCCTGCTCCTGCTTCCCCAGCGCCGGGCGGCATACCCCCGCCCGGTGGCCCAGCGGGATACGGGCCCGGCATCGGTGCGCCCGGAAAGTCCAGTCCCATCCCCATGTCAGGCCCTGCGCCTCCCCGACCTGCCACCGGCGCGGCCGAGGCACCCATGTGCACCCTCAGCTTGACATCGTTTTCCGAGTATGTACTGATTATCCGAGCACACTTGTAACCCGCAACCATCTGGAACCCGTCCAGACGGTGCTTGGCCGTCACCCTGCGCCGCTCGGCCCGCAGCATCGGCAAGACGTACATGGGGCTCTTCCACGTGCTACCCTCGCGCAACGTCCTGTCGGGCAGCTTGAGGTACAGCTCCCCCATATCGAAAGTCGGGTCGCCCTTGTGCTTGGGGGCGCTCGAGGCATCCGACTTAATAATCATAGTGAAGATATCGCCGACACGCCGCAGGTTGGAGGGTTTGGTGCCCTGGAAACTGGTGTAGCCTTTGTCGAAGTACTTACGCACGATGGCGGAGCGGCCTGCACTATTGCTCATAGCCCGCTCGCGCCACTCTGCGGTCAGGAGGCCACTATAGAGTTCGACAATCTTCTGATTAATGTCGTCGTGCTCAACCAGCTTGGCTCGGCTGCGCCCGGTGGCTTCAACGCTCATTTCCCGGCCGCGCTTATAATCAGCCACCAGTTTGATCGAGGTGGGCTTTTCGCCGCTCGGGAGATCGTTCTGCAGCGTCACCCGCACACTGTCCTGCCCGACCTTCCGGCCGGAGGGCAGGTGCGCGACAGCCGTTACGGTGTACTCGCCGTCGGGGAAGACCGCTTTGCCGTCAGCATCGCGACTGTTGCTGTCCCAATCGAACCGAAAGGGGCCGACGACGGCTACGGTGAAATTGCCGCTCTGCCCGGGGCCCTCTATCTTGTACGAGATCCAGCCATGTACGGCATCTGTCTTGGTCGCCTGAATAGCAATGATGCCACCTATCGTCTGTCCGCTGGTAGGGTTGGCGATCTCCACCTGGGCCAGACTCACCGACACGGCACAGAGTAATGTCAGAGATAGCAACATAATATTGCAGGCGAACTTCTGTTGACTATTCATAACTTTTGGTACTCCCTCTGGTTGTGCTTGCGAGCGCTGATCGTGCAATCCGGCCGCGATAAAACGTGGCTCAATCACCGCCCAGACGCGAAAGCTTCTCCTCCAGAGCCTCTTTCAGAACCGGCTGCAGGCCGGCATAGGTTTCGTCCAGATCTTGCGGCACAACTCGCATGTCGGCGGTGCTGGTCATGTAGTTGGTATCACCATTCCAGCGTGGCACCACGTGCAGGTGCAGATGCTGCTCGACGCCAGCACCTGCGGCCTGTCCGATATTCATCCCGAGGTTGAGGCCCTCGGCGTGCAGGTACTCGTTCATAACCTGGACGCAGCCCTGAGCGATAAGGAACATCTCCCGCAGAGCGGCAATGTCCAGTTCCGTGATGCAGCTCACATGCTTGTACGGCACCACCATCAGGTGGCCGCTGTTGTACGGATATGCGTTCAGTATGACAAAGTTGTACCGGGCCCGGTAGAGTATGTGGTTGTCCCTGTCCTTGTCCTGCTCCGCTGTGGTGCAGAATATGCAACCATCGGGCTTGCTGTCCACTACATAGCTCATTCGCCAGGGAGCCCACAAATGACGCAACCAAACACGCTCCGAACACGATTCTTTTCCATACAGACTTAAGATTATACCGCCGTCTCAGCACGAATGTCAACGAAGGTCACAAGCGCCAAGGCCGCTTCAGCGACTAAGCAGCATACTTGATCACTGCCACGATGGTACAGGAAATAATCCACACAATGGCCGAGACCTTGGTTATTTTGTCATAGAGCTCTTCCATGCTGCCCTTGGCGAATTGGCCTGTATCGCTGCCTCCCATCGCTGCGCTGAAGCCTGCGCTCTTCGAATCCTGCAGCATCACCGAGATTATCAGCACAACGCCGCTAGCCAAAGCAATAATCATGAAAGCCGTTTCCATGTATATCCTCCGATCCCGAGCGGGCAGGCCGTCCCGCCCGGTCTTAGTTCAAGAGATTCGCATCAATGAATCCGCGCAGCGGCTCAATTATCCCCTGCGGTGTCGGGATGTGTCCGCCCTCATACCAGACCACCTGTTTCGGCTCTCCAGCGGCCTGGTGCAGCAGTTCGGCGTTCTCGCGCGGGATTATCCGGTCCTCCGTCCCATTGACGAACAGCACCGGCCGCGGCGCAAAATGCCCGATGAAATTGACCGGCTCTATCTGATACAGTTGCTCAGCCAGCATCTCGCCCGTAACCCCGGCGTCTCGTAGTCTCGCTACAATCGGAAACTCTGAGTGCAACAACATCAGGTCGAGACGGCCACCGGCGACGATCAGCGCTGCCGACTTTATGCGCCCGTCAAGTGGACCGAGCACCGAGCCCAAGATCCCGCCCATACTCATACCTACGAGCATATAGCGGTCGTGATCGATATCGGCTCTGCTATCAAGGTAATCCAGGGCGCGGCAATTGTCAATGACTGTCTTTACCATCGCGTCCCGGCTCGCCCGCAGATCCGCGCTCCACATTCCCGCGTCTTCCTGCGCTCGCTCCCCATGCAGGCGCGCGTCTATGGCCATCACTGCGACCCCCAGCGGCGCCATGAATATCGCCATCGGCCTCGAATACGCGTCCTTGTTGCCCCCGTAACCGTGCAAGAGCAGAACACACGGCACTTTGCCATCCACATTGGGCCGGTGCAGAATGGCCGGTATGGAAGTACTATCCACCGCCTGCAGCGTTATCTTCTCTGTGGTAAAATAGCTATTGCTGGTGGTCGCGGTGACCTCGGCCTGCAGCGGCAGGTCGTGATCGTATTCGTAGATGGCCTGTAGCTGCTCCCAGCTTACGACCTGCTCGTCGGCATGGCAGACGCTGCTGGCAAGCAAGATCGCCAGCAAGGTCGCAAGTAATATCTGTTTACAGTTGGTAGCCAGTTTCATTCATGCCCTCATCGTCGCGGCAGCGAGAGTTTGGCGTAGATACTAAGTTTAGCACAATGCGACACATTTTGCAGTATGTGGAATCTTACAGCCACATGTCGGAACCGTCAAGTGATGGCCACGCAGGTAATGGGGCGCAAGTGGTAGAATACTCCAAGTACACTGCCTGCAATACACCCAGGAGATGAGCATGAAGCCGATATTGCCCGCCGTAGCGGTGGTCACAGTCCTGCTGCTGGCATTGACCAGCGCCGCAGCCGACGCCGAAATCGTCTGGAACTTCGAGGATGGGGCCGCCAACTGGGATCCGACTGACGTGGATGACGGGAACATCTCCGTGGGCCTGGCAGCAGGGAAGGCGGGCGGTGGGCAGCATTGTCTGGCGGTAGGCGGCAAAGTGCCCCGCTCGTTCGGGGTCAAGTATCGCCCCTGGGAGAACTGGCGCGGTCTTACGACCCTCACGTTCGACATACAGATGCCTGGTGACGCGCCCAAAGAACTCGACCTGTTCGTCTATATCAAGGATAGGCAATACCTGTGGTTCCAGACCGCGCCCTTACACGACCCCAAGTCCGGCAAGCGCGTGAAGAACCTGCCACCAGGCAAATGGGCCACATTTACCATTGACATCTCAGAGGATGCGACGGTCTGGCAACCAGGGGGGCATGAGCGCTCATGGGACCGCGTCCTGTTCTATCCTCGTGAGTTCGGCTTCCGCTTTTTCTCCAGAAAAGCCTGGTCAGGCGTAGTGTTGATTGATAACATCCGTCTCTCCGGCTCTGAGCCGCCGCTGGGCAAGATGCCGGACGGGATGCCCGGTCCTGCTCGCGGCACCATGGAGGTAAAGCCTAATACTGACCGGCTGAAAATATACGAAAAGTTCGAGCTCACCTTCGAACTTGACCGCGACTACGAGAACCCCTTTGATCCCGGAATTGTTGATGTCCAAGGCAATTTCGAGACCCCGGACGGCGCGCATCTGACCGTGCCCGGCTTCTACTACCAGAGCTATCGCCGCAGTCTGACTGCTGAAGGCTGGGAAAAGCTTATCCCCGTCGGCAAGCCCTGCTGGAAGGTGCGCTTTGCGGCTGCCAGGCCCGGGACGTACCGGTATTTTGTTCAGGTCAACGACGCGCTGGGCCAATTGCGCAGCGGCAGCGGCAGCTTCACCGCCCTGCCCGACGATCAACACCGTGGCCTGGTGCGCATATCGAAGCAGGACCCACGCTATTTCGAGTTTGACAACGGCGAATTCTTCTTCCCCACCGGCATCAACATGCGCGATGGCGGCGACCATGCCGCCATGCAAAAGGGCACTTACGACTTCGATTATTTCTTCAAGCGCTTCAATGAAGAGGGCCTCAATTTCGTGCGCACCTGGATGTGCGGCTGGTGGGCGGGTATTGAATGGTCCGACGAGTACCATTCCCGCTATGACGACATAGGCCGCTATTGCCTTTACAACGGCTGGCGGTTCGACTACATGCTGGATCTGGCCGAGCAGTTCGGCATTTACCTGGAGATCACGCTCAACAGCCACGGCCAGTTCCGCCGCGACAAATTCGATGCCGAATGGGCCTACAACCCCTACTCGGTCAAGAACGGCGGCTTCATTCCCAGCCCGGCGATGTTCTTCACCTCGACGAAGGCGGAGGAGATGATCAAGCAGCGGAACCGCTACATCATCGCCCGCTGGGGATATTCGCCCAGTATAATGTCCTGGGACCTGGTCAACGAGGTGGACCTGTCAGAGGGCTACAGCAAGCCCGAGGTGGCCGCCTGGCACGGGGAGATGGCCCGCTACATCAAGCAAATTGACATCTACGACCACATTGTCACTTCACATATCTGCCTGTACTGGGGCTACGGCCCCGAGCTGTGGGATCTTCCGGAGATGCAGTACATTCAGGCCGACGCTTATTGGGAACGCGCGCCTCAGAAAGGCAATCCGCCGGAACATGGCATGAACAAGTGCTGGAAGGCCCGTCAGCATTACGAAAAGCCATTCCTATTCATCGAGTACGGCCCGCAGACGGCAGCTCTGCCCATACCGGCCAATAACTGGAAGCGAGATTTTCGCGTCGGCATGTGGGTCTCGAATCTGATGCCGTGCGCTGCGCCCGGACAGTTCTGGTACCACAAGGAATGGGACAAGTACGAACTGTACCAGTACCAGAAGGGCCTGTTCGTTTACAATGCCGACGAAGACCGCCGCGGTCAAAGACTCAAGACGATTACTGCCAGCGCGACTGCGTCGGCCGGCCGCAAGGTCGCAGTTCAGGCGATGAGCAACGGCCGGCAAGCCTATCTCTACGCCTACGAATTTGACAACATGCTCTATCCGTCACCCGAAGAGGTGCCGGAGGCAAAGGTGGTCAAGGGGACGCAAGTGACCATTGGCGGCATGCAGCCTGGCCGCTATACGATCGAGTGCTGGGATACCATCACCGGCGAGATCATCACAGTAACCGAGGCTACGGCCTCTGCTGGCGCGCTCAAGTTCCAGCTTCCCGACTTTGCCCAGGAGATCGCCGTCAAAGTCAAACCCATATAACAGGGCGACAGCTCACTCCATACACATCTATCCTACTCTCCGTTGGCTGTCGTCTTCCCTGTCGGACCTCTGCTGACGCCATGCCCGGTTGCGTTCCTTCTGCTCATACATTCTTTTGTCCGCCCGTCGCAGTACGTCATCAAGGCTCTCATTTGCCTCGTGCTGGTAGGATGCCGCCCCGCCGCTGAGCCACACAAGTGCTGCAGTCTCCTCGGGCAGTTGCCCCTTCTCCGCCTGCTCTTGCAGATACTCTATCAGCCCTTGAGCCAGGCGCCGGGTTATCGCCTCGGCGTCGGGCCAACTCGTATTGGGCATAACTATAAGGAATTCGTCACCGCCGAAGCGGATAGGTATATCGGCTCCTCGCGCATGTTGCCGTATGACCTCCGCCACCGCCTGCAGCATCCGATCGCCCACTGCGTGCCCAAAGGCGTCGTTGACCGCCTTGAAGTCGTCAACATCCAGCATCAGCAGCGTCAGCGGCGTACCGTAGCGGTCCGAGTGCTTGACCTCACGCAAGAATATATCATTGAAGTAGCGGCGGTTGTACAGGCCGGTGAGGCTGTCGTGCAGCCGTTCCGCGTCCAGTTCCTCCATGAGCAGCTTGATCTCGGTTATATCCTGGCTGTCGGCCAGCACTGCAGGTCGGCCCTCGTACTCTATGCGCGCGAACTGCGCTTCGTGCCAGCGCACTTCGCCCGGCAGCGGAGTGAGGCTTATGACCATGCGTTCGCCCTGGCTCTTTCCACTTATCACCAGGTTGAGCGTTGTTTCAACCTCTGCCCAGTTCTCGGCTTCAACGATTTCGCTAAGCTCCACGCCTTGCGCCTGTTCCGAGCTGTCGGCTCCGATGTACAAGGCCAGCGCAGAGTTGCAATACACGATACGGCCGTCCTGAATCACCCAGATAGGGTGCAGTGACTGCTCGGTGAAGGTGCGGAACTTCTTCTCCGAAACCTGCAGTTGTCGCTCGGCTTCCTTGCGCTCGGTGATGTCAACTACATTGACCAGGATGCCCTGATCAGCCCCGCCGGCGACCGGCCGCACCCATACCTCAGCCCACCCAGTTTCGCCGCATTTCGTGAGGAACCGCAATTCGTATCTGTCAGTGACATTCTCCCCCGCCTCTCGCGTGCGCATTCTTTGGGCGACCATGTTTCGGTCGTCAGGGTGAATCGTATCCGGTACGCTTATCCCGGCCAACTCTTCGGGCTCGTATCCCAGCATCTCGGCAAAGCGCTTGTTGACGAACTGAAACTTGCCGTCCCTATAGACGAATATGCCCACCAGAGCATTATCAATCAGCCCACGGCTGCGTTCTTCCGAAGCCGCTAGTAACTGGCCGTTGCGCACCACCAGCCAGCCGCTGAGTGCCAGCAGGAAAGCGGTCGCGCCGATGACTATGAAGGACGACAGGTAGATGCCTGTGGTGAAACTGATAGCACCAAGCGACATCAGCGAAATCGCCGCAAAAGCGACCACATAGCCCGTTAGAGATGAGGATTGTGAAGATTGGCATTGCGACATGCTCTCCACTCCAGTTCAACAGGTTCGATGCCATATCACGAACATTCCACCATACTGCGTCGCGTCCGACTATGCCGCCTGGTGCAATTCGTCTGTTATTGTCAGGAGGGCTTCGGCGGCTTCTGGTTCAAATTCGGTGCCGATACCATTGGCAATTATCTCGACAGCCTGGGAGTGCGCATATGCCGGCCGGTAGGGCCGGTCGCTGAGCAGAGCGTCATAGACGTCACAGACGCGCAGAACCCGGGCCTCAGGCAAGATCTCTTCTTCCTGCAGCCCCAACGGATAGCCGCTGCCGTCCCAAGATTCGTGGTGTTGCTGGATTACCAGGGCCGCTCTCTGCACGCTCAGAAAGCTCTCGAGCAGTTCACGACCAATGGTAGGATGAGCAGTAATGCTGCGCCACTCAGAGGCGGTGAGCCGTCCGGGTTTAGCAAGCACTGAATTGACGATACCCAGCTTGCCGATGTCGTGATAGAGGCCGGCCAGCATCGCTGTGCGCACCGGCAGCGGGTCCAGGCCCACCTTCAATGAGACCGATTCCGCCAGCCTCCTCACCCGCCGACAGTGCGACGCCGTGTAGCTGTCCTTCGCATGTAATACCTGCATCAGCGCATCCAGAGCGGGAATGTAGTCCCCGGCTGCGAGGAATTGCGTGTCCCACGTATGCGACGTGTTGCGCACCGGTCGTCCGTGGTCGGCTCCAAGTTCCATGGCTTGCCTCTCCTCATCAGGTCCAAGAAGCTCGAACTGTTGCTGCTTGCCTGGAGATATATCGGCGACTGCAATCGGCTGCTTGAGAACACTTCTGCATCACCTTTGCAACCAACCCAAGCGACTACCTCACTAAAGTCTCCCGACACGGTTTCCGATATGTTATGTGGGGATCCGAGATTCAGTCAGGGGAGCGCGATGCACGAGCATACAGAAGCAGCCAGTGACCACTCATCTGAGCCCCAGTGGTGCGAAACCTACTGGCTCGCCAATGGCCTGAGGCCAGAAGTATGCGCAGGCTGTCTGGCCAAGGAAAGCCACAGCTACTGCTGGCAGGTCAATACCTCGCCCTGCTGCAAACGCGATCGCAGTGTGTGCAGACACTGCGACGTGTATATCAGCTACCAGAGTCAGTGCGGCAAGACGCAAACGGTTGAGTTGCAACTGGCGGATGGCAGCGTCTTGGTCGGGGAAGTACACGTGCCCAGCGATAGCAGACTCAGCCAGGTTCTAAATGACGCCAACCGTGCTTTTCTGGCTATTACGAATGTCACCGAGGACGCGTCGTACCCATCGGATGCCCGGCCGGTGCGCGTGCTACTGATAAACAAACAGGCAATAGCGATTCTGAAGCCAATTGGAGAGGCCGAGCTTGCCACCCGCCCGGAGATGTATCGGCCGGAGAGTCTGGCTACACACCGCTCACAAGAAGTCGCTTAGGGAAAAGCAGACGGAGCCCTTTTCATCGCAGCAACGAGTGGGGGTGGCCACGACAACGGTGACAGGCTATACGCTGCGGAAGGAATAGAGCCTTGCTCGCGTGAGCCTGAAATGCAGCCGCACGGATCTGCCCTTCAACGCGGCGAGGTCGCTATGGCCCTGAAAAGCAGCTTGCTCGAAGAGGCAATCGCCGGACAGTGGCAGGGCTTCGGCCAATGAGTATCCTGCGATGGGCTTTCCCTGTTCATCGCAGACCTCAACGGCAACCTTGCCCCCGAAATGTGTCCAGGCGTTGAGCTCAAGCCGATCTCCCTGCAACTCAAGTGGCACCGTCCAGAACTCGCCCTCGGCCTCGGCCTCGACGGCCATGAAGCCGTCCTCACGGATCGTCACATACGACAGCGAACTGTGTCGCGGCATGTCCTTATCATAAAACCCCTGGTTATGCGTTGACACTCGCGGGGATGCCAGCATCGCCCAGACGCCCTTCTCAGGAGAGATGATGCCCTGGCCGAGGAACATGCCACCGTAATGGTCAGTGTCTGGCTGGCCGCCACCGAGGTACGGCTCGCGCATCGGACGCTGCGAGATCCAGCCATCGCAGTTTCCTCCAGGCGGCAGTTATGCAGATCCGAAGCAATTCCAGAAGCGTTCATTCAGCGCATCATTGAGCCGGCTGCCACCTGAAGGCGCTCAAGGTCGGGCCATCAGTTGCTACGATCACTTCCAGCCGCTTGTCCCCATCCAGGTCCTTGGCAGTGACAAACGCGATAAGCCCTGGCGCCTGGGCCTGAGCCTGGATGACACCGTCCGCGGACAGGACGAATACCTGCCCTGCATCATTGCCGGCCAGAATTTCGGGCTTGCCGTCGGCGTCGAGGTCGGCGACTTCCATCGCGCGGAGGCAATCGCCCAGCGCCCGGCTCCACAGAATCGTGCCATCAGCATTGAACGCGTAAAGGATGCTGTTGCGCGAGGAGGCGACTATCTTGGTCGTGCCATCGCCCAGTAAATCTGCCAGCCGCACCACATCCACGTCGGCTCCGGTATCAAAAAGCCACTCCCGCTCCGGCGCCCAAATACCGGGCAGCGTATGGGTCATGTCGGTGAACTCCAGCTCAGGATCGAACTTGGTCACCGAAATTGCGCCTTTGCACGATCCGCAGACGAATTCTACAACGCCGTCTGCATCAATATCAGCCACCTGCAGGCCCGGGCCGGGACTCTTCACGCGAAAGACGCGCTCCCCTGCCAGATCATAGACGTTGGTCTCCCAGTAGTTGGTGGCGCAGATTATCTCCGGGATGCCGTCACCGTTGACATCGCGGAATTGCAGATTGTTGGGGCGGTGGGCGTAGTTGAGCCGCTCCCAGACCTGCTCGCCGTTGGGACGCAAGGCGTACATGTGAAAGTTGGCGGAGCCGGCGATGATCTCGTTGGCGCCGTCGCCATCAACGTCAATGACACCGACAACCGCGATGGCACCAGGCCTTGTGCCCCATGATTCATTAGGGGTGCCCGGCGAGGTCGGGGACTCGATGCGGCCCACTTCCTTACCTGCTGCGTCGAGAATGACCACGTCGCCGCCGGGCCTGCCGTGACCGGTGCCCACGACCAATTCACTTGCGCCGTCACCTATCACGTCGCCGGCGGAGACTGCGCAGACATAAGTCCCGGCATCGAATTCCCATAGTACCTGACCGGCGTCATCGAAGCAGCGGAGGTAATTGTCTTCCCCGCCCACCAGCAACTCATTGCGGCCATCGCCGGTGACATCCGCCTGGTAGAGCAGCAGGGCCTTTGCCGGTGCCTCGGCCGTGCCGTCCCAGGTCCAGGCCTGAGCCATCTGCGGCACCTCTGAAACCAGTCCGGGAGCGACTGGTGGCGGGACTTCGCCGCGTTCCCAGGCCTGGTCAAGCCCCTGCCTGACCAACGCCAGGCGGCTTTCAGCAGGCGGCGGGAACTTGATCTCGTGCCTGCCAGAAGCCAGAGGTATCGCAACGCAGCCATCGCTCCAGGTGACGTCATCCACGCGGCGGCCGTCCACTCGCACCGCGTCTCGCGCCCCGGCCGCGAATGTCACCACCGAGGGAGCGTCCAGTTCGACCGTCGCTCGCCCGCGCTTGAGGTCACAGTCCACGGTAATCGGCGCGTCGCTGGCAAAGAGTTTGATGCCACAATGCAGCGCATCGCCCTGAACGACGCTGAAGGTGTCGGGGCTTATTGTATAAAGCTGGCCGGAGACGTTGAGATCATCTCCCCCATCCAGCGAGCGGCTGCCCAGCAATTCTACGTCGCCCTGTGGGCCCCAGATGACCGCTGCGGTGTCGGCAAGCCTGCGGGCCGTGAATGCGTCGTCGTGCGGAGGACGCGTGCATTGAAGGAGATTCATGAAGGCCCTTGATTCTCCGGGCTGCAGTTCGGCGGTATAAGCCGCCTTCTGCTGGTGCTTCTTGTGCATTGACATTGTCTTGGCCAATGCTGCGTCGTCGAGGCCGGAGATGCGGAGCTGCACCTTCTCATTGCCGCTTATCATAGTGCGCCCATCGAGCGTGGCGCTACCGGTGAAACACTTCCACCAGTCCTGCAGTACGTACTCGCCCGGGTCCTGAGCTATGACTTCATCAATGACCAGGAAATAGCGCTCTTTGGACCAGATGATGTTGCGTACCCAGTCCACGCCGTTGTAATTGTGCAGCGTGCTGCGTACCAGGCCGACATCGCGCAGGTCTGCCTGCAGCTCCAGGTCAGCGAGGATCGGTACTGTGTGGGTGCCGCCCTGCCCGTTGCGGAAGACCACCAGCATATTGTGCTCCTGCTGCTGCTTGACCATGTAGCCGCCAGTGTACAAGGCCCACAAGCCCTTGCCGGTGTAGTTGATGATCTGGTTGGCATCGGCATGGCCGTGGTTGAAGTTTGCGAGCCCGTCCAGGAGCAGGTAGTCGGCGTCTCTGGCGAGCCGAGAGCGGAATACGACCTTGTCATAGGCTCTCTCGCGGGGTGGCGCGCCGGGCTGAGCGGCTCCCGCTTCGTAGCACCAGCCCTCCGCCGGGATCACCGTGATACCGTAGATGTCTGTCGGCTCGACGGGTGTGATGCCGACGCTGTAGGCGTGGTAGAGGTTCCAGTCCAGGCCAC
>JALGTY010000365.1 GCA_029821145.1 Candidatus Zipacnadia bacterium | reverse complement strand
TCCCCGCGCTCCAGGTGACTCAGATACGGGTGGATGTGCCAGCAGTCCACCAGCACCAGGGCCATCTGCTCGGCGGGCATGGTTAGTTCCTTGGTGGCGAAATCGAAATTGCTTTCAACGTACTCCTCGTCCCCGGGGGGACCGAGGCGGTAGTAGCGAACCGGCAGCTTGATGTCAGGCATTTGTGTTCCTCCGTTGTCGCGAGTGATGAACGGCTTAGCGCGGCTCGATGACAATGCAGCAGTGATGCTCGAAGTTGCGGACCGGGATATGCAGGTCGCGACCGCGCCTGGTCGTGGCGATCTCCTCGCCGTCGGCGGGATAGAAGGCCTTCTGGTCTGACCGGCTGCCGACGATGAGCGACATGCCGGTGACCGGTCCCTCATCATCATAATTGAGCAAATGCACGACCAGGCGCTCGCCCTGTTTGCGCAGGCCGACCTCGACATTCTCCGGTGCATTCTCGGCGTGCACTGGCAGGCGCCCTCCGGCGCTACGCACCGCATCGAGGACAAGCGCGCGCAGGTTGTTATTGAAGCCCGGCCAGTACTTCTTGTACAGGCCCTTCATGTACTTGCTGCCGTCGAAGCTTAGGCCCAGATTGTGGCCCGTGAGCAGGACAACCTGACCCTCTCCGAAGCTGTTTCTCACCGCTGCGATGTCGCCATTGTCGAAATGGCCGATAGCGACGGCAGTGTCTGCAGTCGGCTCGATGGCGTCATATACCCACGTGTCGCCCAGCTTCGTCTCTGCCCCATCGTCAAGCTGCCAACTCGCGGCACCGGTCTTCGTCTCGCCGCGCTGGACGCCAAAAAGCTCCGTAAGCTCCCCGTAGTCGTCATGCTCCCTGCCCCACTGGTCGCGACTGCCTACGGCTCCCAACGCTATCAGACTACCGCCCTCTTGGCACCAGTCTTTCAACAGAGCGACTTCATCGTCGGTCAATAGCTCAGCATCTGCCAATATCAAAGCCTTGAACTTAGACAGCTTTTCCGGCGTCATGCTCTCGGCAAACAGCGCCTCAGTGGGGATCTGCAACTGCTGCAGAGCCTGATAGACGCCGAGGTTGTTGATATAGTAGTTGGGGGTCTTGGGCAAGCTGCAGTAGATGCCCGTACGCTCGCTATAGACCAGCCCGACATTGGCGCCGGTGCTGGTATGCACCAGGTACGGCTCGATGACGGCCATCTTGCCCATGATGTCCTGAGCGGCCTCGTACATGCCTTCTTTCCAGTAGCCGCGATACCTGGGCGGCCACTTGCCCCTCGTGACACCCGCCGGCGCCCGGTGCTTGGCCATATAGACCCAGCACCAGTCATACACTCCGCCGCAGTGGGCGAAAGCGATGGCCATATCCTTGGCGAAGCGGCCCGAAGTGCGGTCATAGCAGGTGCCGACGACAAGCATGTTCGGCCCCTTCGAGTTGGAGCGGAGCAGATCCATCAGCAGCGCCTCGCCGACATTGGCGCTGTTGTAGGGGTCCATCGAGATCCAGTCGAGAGCCGCAGCCGTGGTCACGTAGGAGCAGTACTGGGGCTTCGTTGGCAGGTACTGCTGGATCAAGGCATGGAACAGGATATTGGGATTCTTGGAATAGACGTAATCCTGCAGCGCCTTGAGTTGCCGAGCGAAGAAATGCGTCTTGAACTGCTGAAACTCCATCCACATCACCTGGTCGAAGTCGGTTTCGGTCTTCTCCGGCAGCTCCCACTCGAGGGCATCGGCGATGGGGAAGCCCCCGATCTCCTTGCCATACCTGGAGGCCAGCCACTTACGGAACTCGGCATACCCCTCTGGCGTGGTGACATGTTTGTCCTGGATGCTGGGCTCATCGGTCTGAACGGCGGCGAAGGCCGGGTTATCCCCGATGTCTGCGAAGATGGCGTCAATGTTGGCCTTGGTCTCGGTCAGGTCCATCGGGAATCCGGGGCGGGCGACGCTTTCGATGTAGGACATGGTCCGCGGCGTGTTGAGGCGGAAAAACTCGGCGCGGTTGTCCTTGCGGTAGTCGCGCTGCTGGTAGCCCTGGATTGCGGTTGGCTGCAGGTCCCACATCGAGCGCCACAGATACTCGCTGGCGGGCATGTATCCGTGGTATGAGATGATGCGGTGGAAGCGGTCATTGAGCATCGCAGGGCTATACTGTGCTGTGCGCTCGGCGGGTGGCTGCCAGCCGGGAGCGGCGGCATCTATCTGCTCGCGAAGTGAAGCGATCTGCGGACGAAACTCCGCGCTCGTTTCATCAATGGTGACATTCACGTCGGTGAGGAGTTTCTCCAGATGCGCCGTCTTTGCTGCGATCTCATCATCAGGAAGGGCTGAGAGCACAATGCCCGGGAAGAGGCTCTTCTCACGCAGCGCCTCGAGGGTTTCGATAGCCTCGTGCAGCGTGTCGGCAAGCTCTTCAGCCTGCTTCTCTAGAGCCGCGAGCTTGCCGGCGGAGGCGGCCTTATGTGTCGCCATATCCTCCAGGCGCCATCTGGCCGCATCGAGTTTGGTGTCCAGGTCGAATGTCATCTCGGTGATGGCATTGAAGGTGTCCAGCTCGACGGTCTGGTAGGCCTCGGTGAACGTGACGGCGGCCTCGGAGACGGAGAAGACATGGACATCATCAACATAGACGGCCGAGTCCATCTTCGGCCCACGCGGGCGGAAGCGGAGATAGAGCGGATGGCCGGCTTCCTTGGGTGCCGTGACACGTAACGAGTACTGCGTCCAGGCCGTGTTGGTATAGGCCTTCGAGATGATCGGTGCCTTGCCTTTCATGCTGGGGTGCCGATCCAGGAGATCAACGATGAATGAGTCATAAGGCTCGGCGGAGAGGGCCGAAAAGACGATTTCGTAGAGCTGGCCGGGCCTGTAGTCCTTCAGTTTCCCCTGAACGACCTGGGAGCCGCGCGCCATGTTCATCTTTATGAACAGCGCCCACTTGCCGTCCGTGGTCTTGTCCTGGACGCGGTACGCTGTATCCAACGTGGACTGCCAGCGCCGCCAGTTGGTGAAAGCAGTTGCCGGGCCGTCGGCGGGGTCCTCGAAGCTGCCGTTAGTGACGAGGTCCTCGGCGACTGCCAGACTGACCAACACCAAACAGCACAAGAGCATAGACGCGATTCGCAGCAACATTGCCATCACCTCTTGCTTCTATCATGGTTTGCGAAAGCTACAACCTGCCTGGAAAGACTTCGCCATCTCTTGCGCGAACCCTTCAAGGCAGGTTAGGGCTGAACTGAAGAGGAATTGTAACTACTCACCTTGTAGCAGTAGAAGAGCGGACAGGCAAGGCAGCAGGCGGCGACCCGCTCCCAATAACCTATCCTGGAGGACAGGCATCC
>JALGTY010000364.1 GCA_029821145.1 Candidatus Zipacnadia bacterium | reverse complement strand
ATGACCTGGCGCGACCTGGATTTCGAGGTGCCGGAGGGCGAGCCGGACTGGGACCGGCACTGGGCAATCGGCTCCCGCCTTGCGAGCACCGGCTGGTGTGTGCGCCTGAACTGCGTCAACGCGTACCGGGAAGCTCCGCAGAGCCCTGGACTGTACTGGGGACTGCGCGTCGCCGATCCAGAGCGGTCAGAGCCAATTCCGAAGGCGCACCCGGCTGTCTGGAAGCTGGACCTCTGGCGCATCCCCCGAACTGACTTCGAGCACAACAAGCGCCAGTGCGAGCGGTGGATGAGCCTGATGACTGAGCAGGCGCGCGCCAATATCATCGCCATCAAGCAGGCCCTCTGCTACGAGCCGGAGTATCGGAGGACAATCCTGTCGGTTCACATCTACGAGGCGGTACTGGAGCACGGCGTGCAGGACCTGACCGCCTTCCGCAATTGGTGGGAAGAGACCGTTGAGCGCGAAACCCAGTGAACGCCGAAAGATGAAGGTTGGGTACAATGAGCGGCTATGTTGACTATGAGGTCAAACTGGACACGATAAGCAGCGGCTTCGACGGGATTACCTGCTGGGTGCAGGCACGTGCGGGCGCTGTGCCCGGGGGAGGCAATAGCGCCATGCCCGCCGTCGTGATGACGATGCAGAAGCTGCTCTTGAGCGGCTCCGACGTCTTCTACGCGCTGAATGAGATGCGCACCGATGACATGGGCGCAACCTGGTCGGGACCGGTGGAGCATTGCTCTCTGGGACGGCGTCAGGAACCGGGCGGCATTGAGGTGGTCATCAATGATGCAACACCCCAGTGGCACGCGGCCACCGGCAAGCTGCTTCTTACCGGCCACTGCGCGCGCTACATCGGGGCGGCGCTAATGCCTGACCCGCGCCCCCGTGAGGTGACTTACGCGGTCTATGACGCGGAAGAAAGAAGCTGGTCGAGCTGGGACGCCCTGGAGCTGCCGGAGGAAGATAGGTTCTTTTCAGCCGGCTCGGGCTCGGGCCAGCGCGTTGATCTGCCGGAGGGAGACATACTCCTCCCCGTCTATCACCACGAGCGTACTGAGGATTCCTGGACGACCTGCTATCGTGCCACCGTCCTGCGTTGCGGGTTCGATGGTGAGAAGCTGAGCTACCTCGAGCAAGGTAACGAGTTGACCGTGCCCGAGCCGCGCGGGCTGTGCGAGCCATCCCTAACCCATTTCCAGGGCCGCTATTACATGACGCTGCGCAACGATGTAAGAGGCTACGTGGCAGTCAGCGATGACGGTCTCAACTACGAGCCGCCACGGGCGTGGGCTTTCGACGACGGCGAAGAACTGGGCAACTA
Source organism: Candidatus Zipacnadia bacterium (assembly GCA_029821145.1). Lineage (GTDB taxonomy): Bacteria > Armatimonadota > Zipacnadia > Zipacnadales > UBA11051 > UBA11051. The sequence continues at coordinate 2,008 of JALGTY010000364.1, read as the reverse complement.
CAACACCCAGCAGCACTGGGTCACGCACAGCGACGGTCTGTTCCTGGTGTACACGCGGCGCGGGCTGAACAACGACCATGTCATGCGCCACCGGGCCCCACTGCTGATGGCGCAGGTTGACGCTGAGAAACTGTGTGTCATGCGTGAGACCGAACGGATCATCGTGCCAGAACGGGGCGCGCGTCTGGGCAATTTCGGCGCTACCAACGTGACGGCGGAGGAGAGCTGGGTGATCGCCGCTGAGTGGATGCAGCCAGCCGGGTGTGAGAAGTACGGGAGCAACAACAGCGTGTTTGCGGCGCGCATCCTGTGGGGAGAGCCCAACCCATATGCTGTGAGCTGACAAAAGCCCCAGGGCGTATCCCCGGACCCAGGGAGGCAGATGAGATGAAGGTCTATATCGCCGTTGATAGCGAAGGCAGCGCTTGCATAGTGCGTGAGAAAGATCCCGAAACCGTCTATGGTACCTGGCAGGCGGAGTATATCCGTAAGCAGGCGACCGCGGAGGCGGCAGCGGCAGTGGAGGGCGCACGCGAGGCCGGAGCCACCGACATACTCGTGCACGATGTCGGCTTCATCCGGGGCCACTCCCCCATCGGTTTAGTATTGCACTACGATGACTTGCCCCACGGGATACAGATCGCACTCGGTGGCGCGGCGATCAAGCAGGTGATAGACGAAAGCTTCGACGCCGCAATCCTGCTGGGCCACCATGCCATGGCAGGCACGTCTGACGGCGTCCTGGCCCACACCTTTAGCTCCGCAAGCGTAGAAAGAATGACGCTCAACGGGGAGGCGATTGGCGAGATTGCCATCGAGGCGTTGCAGATCGGGCACTTCGGGGTGCCGGTGGTGATGGTTTCGGCAGATGAGGCCGGCTGTCGCGAGGCGAAGGAGTGGCTCGGCGAGGTGGAGATAGCGCCTACCAAACGAGGGCTCGCAACCCACCAGGCCGTCTCACTGCATCCCGCCGATGCCTGTGAGTTGATCCGCTCGCAGGCCTGCGCGGCTCTGAGCCGCCTGCAGGATTTCACACCATTTGCACTCGACCCGCCATACGAACTGCTGATAGATTGCTTCACCCGACAACAGGCTCGGATCCGTGCCGAAAGCAAAGGCGGGGAGTTCGTTCCGCCGCGTGGCTGCTTCATCAAGACCGATAACTGCCTCGACCTCATCTGACCGAAATGGACAAAGCAGGATAGAGCCGCGCTGATGGCGAATAGTGCGACAGCTCAGGCTACAAATCCGGTTGGGGGCAGGCGTTAGAGATTGTCACAGACAAGACGACCTGATAGTGCGCACTGACGGCAGCGAAGGCGTTGCGGAGCGCCTCGAAAAGCTCATCGCGCTCGCCGACAATCAGAGTGCTCATGGAACCGGTTTGGACCTGCAGCCTGGACATGCCCAACTCATCGGCAAATGCCGCGATGGCTGGTCCCAGGTCAGACACCCGCAGGGGATACAATGACACTTCCGCAGATATGCTCTCAGACATTTTTCATCGTGCTTTCTTATTAGAGGTGAGCACTGTAGTAATATACGCTGAGGCGAGCAACAATTCCTACCACGGCCAGCCATTTATTCGGGTAAGTTGCAGGAGGACCTGCCTGTTCCCGCGAGCAAGTATAAACAGAAATCACGTGCGTGTGCTGTTATCTATGGCCGTATGAACATATTCTTCAAGGAGGCAGAACCATGGATAAGGTCAAGTGGGGCATCTTAGGCGCAGGCTGGTTCGGAGAGAAACACGCCGAGGCGCTCTCCGGCATCCCCAATGTGGAGCTGTACGCGCTGTGCAGGCGCACCAAAGCGCCGCTGAAACGCATGGCTAAAGAGTTCGGCGTGGAGAAGATCTACACCGACTACAACGAGATGCTGGCGGACCCGGAGTTGGATGTGGTCAGTGTGACGACGATGTGGGACGCGCATGTGAAGCCGACGTTGGCGGCGCTGAAGGCAGGGAAGCATGTCTTCCTGGAGAAGCCAATGGCTTCGACGGTGGCCG
>JALGTY010000032.1 GCA_029821145.1 Candidatus Zipacnadia bacterium | reverse complement strand
CCTACAAGGTCAGCTTCTGGGTGCGCAGCGAGGCCTCCGAACTGAAGGTCTTCATCCAGCCCTGGCGTACCGAGCAAGCCGGCGGCAAGGACCGCCACGGCAAGCCGCTCGTGGTCAAGGTCCCGCGCACCGAGCAATGGACGCACTACGAGCGCACGGTCGCCTTGCCCGCTGGGACCAAGCGATTCGCCCTCATGTTCCAGCAGTTCGGCTACAAGCAGGACGGCCTCGAACTCGGTCGTGTGGAGGTGGACGAAGTGAGCATCGAACCCGGCGTTGGCGGTGTGTTGAGCGCCGATGATCTGAAGCTCATCGAGATACCTGAGGACCCGGCAGTGTACATTGGCGACAAGGCCCTCGAAGAGGTCCTGGCAGCCCACCGCGCCGGTGACGAGGCGGCGATCAAGCAGGTCGAGGGCATACTTGCCACGGCCGACAAGCTGGCCGCGGGATCGGATGAGTGGTACCGCCAGTTCTTCAGGGGCTTTGAGCCGCGCGGCCAGTTCACCATCGCATGTCCCATTCACCCGTTCAAGACACGGTACTACAATGATTTCGAGTGGAGCCTCGACGAACCGTGGAAGGTCATCTGCAAGCACTGCAAGGCTGAGGGACGCAAGTACTACTACTATCCGAATCCGGACTACCCCGACGACGGCAACGGCTGCGAGCCGACCGACGAGGTATGGCGCCGCGACCATGACGAAGCGTGGAGCAAGGCCCACCGGGGAATCCCCTGGGATCACTGGGACGGCACGACGCACGGAGATTTCGGCGGCGGACGCTGCTACCACTTCTACTCCCGCGCCGTCTTCGGCGACGACTACCTCGCCGCTGCCGAGAGCATCAGCCCCCAGCAGTTCCAGGCACGCATAGAGGAGTTCTACCGGCCCACCGAAGGCGACAAATGGACATACGAGAAGCTGCCAGGCTTCCGGTACTTCTCGCCGATGGATGCCTGTGTCGGCGACCCGCGTTGGGCCGATGTCGTCGAGAGAGACCCTTACAGGTATGATGTGTTCAACAGTGTGTGGGATGGCCGCGCCGCCAAGGCCGGCACTCTCCTCGAAGGTTTCACCCGCCTGAGGACTGCCTTCACTGACAAAGATGATGCCCTCCGGCGCACCTGCGAGCGCCTCATCGTCCATATCCCCGGCGACCGGGAGAAGGTGGCGATGGGACAGGACCCGCCGACGCACTGGCTGAAGCGCGGCCTCTTCGAGCAGGACATACACCCCTACAACCTCGAGACCGGCGGCGACAATCTCGCCGTCTCCACGCAGCGGCCGAGACTCATTGCCGGCCTTTTCCTCCGCGACGATAAAATCATCGAAAATGTCGCCCTCGACCTCTCCTACTACTTTCGCAACTACTTCAACGGCGACGGCCTCGGGGGCGAAGGTTCACCCACCTACTCGCTCGCCGGCTATCACGTTACGAGCATCTTCGACCGGACGCGGGGCCTGAAGGGTGACTTCGACGAGGACGCGCCCTACTTCGACAAGCAACTGGGCGGTCTCAACCTGGCCGCAATGGAGTCCTACAAGTCCTGCGCGACCAAGCTGCTCTACTACACGACGCCGGATAACCGCTACATCCCGTGGGAAGACTCCTGCTACGAGCAACACCGGGGGACCCACAGCACCAGCCACTATGTCCGCATGGAGCAAGACGGTGGCGGCATCCCCGAGCGCGAGCGCAAGTACCTCAACATCGCCCGTACTGATGACGGCAAGGTGAGTGTGAGCGTCAACCGCTCAGTGCCCCTGCCGGCGATGCTGCTGCACGACCGGCGCAAGGCTATCCTGAGAATGGGTCGCGCCGAGACCCCCGCTGTGGTCTCGCTCAACTTCACCAAGGCCTGCGGGCATTTGCACTACGCTTCCCAGGACCTCATGATCCACGCGTGTGGCCAGGAACTGGCTTCCGACCTCGGCTACCTCGGCTCCGACCATTTCCTGCGCATGTGGATCAAGTCTTGTCCGGCGCACAATTGCCTCACCTTGCGCACTGCTGACGGCAATCCCGCCGGTACCGTCAAGGTCCGTGGCGACCTGCGCCGCCACTTCATCGTCACTCCCTTCTGCCAGGTCGCCGACAGCGCCGAGTATGACGCCGCCGACTGGGCCGCGTTCCCCAACGGGGATACCGGCGAACTCAGTCGCCAGGTGCTGCTCATGTCCCCATCCGAGGACCACCAGTACGTCGTGGACATCGCCCGTGGCCGCGGCGGCGACATCCATGACTACTACTTCCACTGCCACGGTCTCGGCTTCGAGACCGCCGGCATCAAGCTCGCCGAAGTCGCCGACCCCCAGGAAACTCTCTACGACTACAGCGGCTTCACCTTCGGCTGCCGTGATCTGTATGATGCGAAGGTGGTTCGGGGGCTTGCGGGAGCGAAGTCCTCAGGCCCGTGGCAGGCTACCTGGTCCCGCATTGATGACTATCGCGGCCAGCCGAAGGGCAAGCCCCTGATTCATGATGACGTCTTCATGCGCCTGTGGATGCTGGATGAAGGAGGTAGCGAGATCATCGCCGGTGACGGTGCCGCGCAACGCTACATCTACAACAACGACTTCGACCGGACTATGAAGATTGTCTGCGTGCGGCGGCCCAATACCGCGCTCATAGACAACTTCGTCTCAGTCATGGAGCCGTACCAGGAGAGCCCCTTCATCAACAACGTCCGCCGCATCTCCCTCAACACCAATAATCAGTACTCGGTCGCTCTGGCCATCGAGACGATACATGGCACCGATTACGTGATCACCTACGGCGGCCCGGCGGATCCGCCTGAGGTCACTATCAAGGACGGCGGCCATACCATCAGCACCGACGCGGACATCGCCGTCGTATCGTTCCCTGACGAGAGTCCCGCTAACATGCTTCTGGCCGGCGGGACCTATCTGACCGCCGACGAGCACACACTGAAGCTCGAAGGCCCGCCGCAACTCAACGGGAGCCTGGTGGATTTCGACGACGCGGCGGATACTCTCACCATCCAGAGCACTGACCCGTTCCCCGAAGGTGGCGTGCTCGCAGGCCAGCCCATCGTCACCCAGCATCGCGAAGACCGCTCAACCTACGCCATCGGCAGTGTGCAGAAGCTGGCCGCTGACCGCTATCTCATCAGGCTCGACGACCAGCCGCACCTGATGAACAACTGGCTGCTGGTGCGGAAAGTGACTGCCGAAGGCATCATAGTCGAGCCGCCACCGACGCTCGATTCCAAGCGACGCACGTACAAGGTGTATGCGGGCAAGCCGGGCAATACGCGCCTGCTGGGACCGCTGCGTGGTATCAAGCGACAGCCGATCCACAACGAGTACGGCCGGCAGATGCACTCCTGCCACAAGGTCATCACTGACGATTACACCGGCGTGGAGGAGGGTGGCGAGATCGCCATCAGCCGCCTCGAGAAGGGCCATGACACGGTCTTCGTAACCAGGTTCGCCCACGCGACGGGGGACGAGGGGTAGGCGGAAGTTCTCGGCCTGGGCCGGTGTCGAACGGACTCGGGCTGGAAGCTGGGAATGCGAGGACGCTACGCGTTCTCTTCGCATTCCCACCTGAGCTTTCTGCAACGCAGAAAGCTCAGGCCGAGCCACGGATTTATGAATAGTTCGGCCTGAGGGACCACCTGCGGGAAGAGAAGGAGATATGATGACATGAACAGTTCATCGCCGGGAGCATGCAACGTTCTCATCATCGGGGGCAGCGGCTTTGTCAGCGGAACGATGGCACGCGCCGCCGTTGCCGCCGGACACCACACCTGGGCACTGACCCGAGGACAGCGGCCATTGCCTGACGGCGTGACCGGGCTGGTCGCCGACCGCCATGACCACGATGCCTTCGCCGCGGCCATCGCCGCAGCCGACACGGAATGGGACCTCGTAGTGGACTGCCAGGCGTTCGACGGCGCCGATGTCCGCCAGGATGTCACGGTGCTGTCCGCTGTGGCAAAGCAGCTTCTGTACATCTCGACCGATTTCGTATTCGACCCGCTGCAGCGCAGCTTCCCGCAGCCGACAGAAGCCCCATACACGACGGCGGATGACTACGGTGGCAAGAAGCGCAGGGGCGAGCTGGAACTTTTCGACGCGGATACCGGCGATATGAAGTGGACCATCTTCCGGCCATGCCACATCTACGGGCCGGGCTCGGAGCTGGGGTGTCTGCCCCTGCACGGACGCGACCCGGAACTCATCGCGAAGCTGAATGCGGGCGAGCCGCTGCAACTCGTCGGCGGCGGGCACTTCCTGCAGCAGCCCATCTTCGCACGCGACCTTGCTACAATGGCGCTCGATGTCATCGGCAATGCGGCCGCGTATGGAGAGGTCTTCTGCACCGCCGGACCGGACATCATCGAGTCGAAGCGATACTACGAGATCATCGCCGAGGTGCTCGGTGTCGGCCTGACCATCGAGGAAGTGCGGGTGTGTGATGCACTTGAGGAGAACCCGGGCAAGCAGCCGTTCTACTGCCACCGCATCTATGATCTGGCGAGGCTGGCCGACCATGGACTGACGGTGCCCTCGATGCCGATTGAGGACGGTCTGCGCGAGCACACGGAAAGCCTGCTGTAGGGCGAATACGATGTGCGGCTCCGTGTAGCGTTTCCGCTTCATGATTCCCAGCCCTCCTCTCGAGAGTATAGGCCTTCATTTACTCTCATGCCAAGTGCACCAGGATTCGGGGTTCAGAACACCTCTGCGGGTTGGGAGCCAGTGCAGGACAGTGACCGTCCGGCCGAGAATAACCTACAGGCCGCCGTCGGTCCAGAGAGGGTCGGCCTGTGGTAGGTCATACTCAGCCGGAGCAATCTCCGGCGCCCGGAGGTGCATCTTACATGGCCACGTCTTCGCACACTCAGGAGTCTGCCGACATTGGATCGCGGCTCGAGTTGTTTGTGGATGACTTCCTTATCGACTCGATTGGAGACGGAGCATCCCTGCAGCTCCACCGTCCCGAGCGTCGCCAGATCGTCTTCGAGACCGATGCTCCCTGGGAGGGCAATGCCTGCGGCTATCACTCGGTCTTCCGGGACGGGCCGGTCTGCCGGCTGTACTACCATGGACTTCACTACCGCAACTGTGGCGCGCCGGCGCAAGCATTGGAGGATCACCCCGCGTACCTGTGCTGTGCCGAGAGCGACGACGGCATCCACTGGCGGCGACCGGAAGTTGAGCTTTCCGAGTTCGAAGGGTCGCGGGCCAACAACATCATTCTCACTCCCGAGCTCGTGGAAGAGATCGGCGGAGATCCGGCACACACGGCTACCTTCAAAGACGACAATCCGGACTGCCCGCCGGATGAGCGCTACAAGACCATCATCGTTGGCACCAAGCCGCGTGGTCTGTACGTGCTCAAGTCGGGCGATGGGATTCGCTTCTCCTTGATGAGCCGGCAGCCTGCTATCACGCAGGGCGCCTTCGACTCCCAGAATCTCGCGTTCTGGGATCCCACGCTCGGAATGTACCGCGAATACCACCGCGAGTTCCGCGATGAAGTGCGCGGGATCATGACCTCCTGCTCACCGGACATACTGCAATTTCCCGAGCCGGAGTGGCTCACCTACACCGGCTGCCCGGAAGAGCAGCTCTACACCAACCAGGTGCAGCCATACTACCGCGCGCCGCATATCCTCATGGGCTTCCCCATGCGCTATGTGGACCGGGGCTGGTCTGACCCACTTCTCGACCTGCCCGGATTGGAGGAGCGTTTGTGTCGCGCCGCCTCCCACCCGCGCTATGGCACGACGGTCACCGACGCGGTGTTCATGACCAGCCGCGACGGCAGTACCTTCCATCGCTGGCCGGAGGCCTTCATTCGTCCAGGGCCGCGCCGGAGAGATAGCTGGGTTTATGGGGACAACTTTGTTTTCTGGGGAATGGTGGAGACACGTGCGGACACCGAAGACGCGCCCAACGAACTCAGCCTGTACGCAGCCGATGGCTACTGGGAGGGAACCTGCGCCAGCGTCCGCCGCTACGCCATGCGCATAGACGGATTTGTCTCTATCAACGCCCCGCGCTCAGGCGGGGAAGTGCTCACTCGCCCGCTTGTGTTTGCTGGCGGCAACCTGGCGCTCAACCTGGAAACCTCCGCCGCCGGAAGCATCCGGGTTGAACTGCAGGACGCCGAGGGTGACCCCATCGAGGGCTATCGGGCCGATGACTGCCCGCCGATCCTTGGCGACAGCCTGCGCCACATCGTTCGCTGGAAGGACCGTGGAGGGGACCTGCGGCCGCTCGAGGGCACGCCCGTGCGATTGCGGTTCCTGATCCGTGATGCCGATCTGTATTCGCTCCAGTTCGTGCCGTATGAGCCCGAGCCCGGCCGACCGGATCTGCCTAGTCCTGATTGGCTGGGCACCGACCATCCCTAGATGGTGCTGACTGTTCTGAACGCCGAATCTTGGTCCACTTGGCATGAGAGTGGATGAAGGTCTATACTCTCGGCAGGAGGACCGGGATTCATGACGGGCAAACACCACATCGACCCGCAACTCGCACTCTCCATGCAGCAGGCACCGCGCCATGCAGTCGCCTACCGGCGGCTGATGGCCGCTTCGGTGCTGTGCATGATCATGTTCGGGGCAGTGCAGGTGCTGCCGGCAGTGGCGCTGGAGGCACTGGGGCAGGATCTGGGTCTCAACTTCGAGCAACGGGGCCTGATCTTCAGCCTGCGAATTCTGGCCGCCATCCCGCTGCTGTTGCTAATCGGTCACTACGCCGAGAGGCCCTACAAGCGCCATATCCTGTCGTGGGGTCTGGTGGCGATTGCGCTAGGGCAGTTGATGATCGGCCTGGCGCCCAGCTATGGGCCGCTGCTGTGGGCGGTGCTGGTGTCCGGGCTTGGGCTCGGCGTGGTGGAGGCGATCGTCAACCCGCTGGTGGCACAGTTGTACCCCAGTCGGTCGGCGTGGGCGCTTAACACCATCAACGGCGTGTTCTCGCTGGGGCTAGTGTTGGGTGCCCTCAGCACCGGAGAACTGTTGCAGGCCGGATACGGCTGGAGGCTGGCCTTCTGGCTGTGGATGATTCCACCGGGAGTCTGTGCGGTGCTGTACATGACTCCGCGCTACCCGCCGCCGTCGCCGGAGTCCGACAGCTTCCATGTGCGGCCTGATGTCAAGAGCTTCCTGGTCAACCCGCTATTCTGGATCCTTTCGGTGGCGATGGCACTGGGCGGCGGCTGTGAGGCGGGGCTGACGTCGTGGGCACCGAACTTCGTGGCTGAGGAACTGGGAGCATCGGCTCGCGGCGGGGCCTGGGCGACCATCCTGTACGGAATCTTCATGGCGATCGGGCGCTTCGGCAGCGGAGTGGTCGTCGGTCGCGTGACACCGCTGCGGATGATGCTCGGCTCGGCGGTGCTGTGTGGTGCCGCGACGCTGGGGCTGGTGTTTGTGCCGGGGCTGTGGGGCGCCTGGGTGCTATTTGCGCTGGGCGGGTTGTTCGTGGCCTGTTTCTGGCCGTCCCTGCTGGCGGTGGCGTCCGACCACATCTGCATCGGCTCGATGTCGCTGTTCTCACTGCTGGCTGCTGCGGGCGTCAGCGGCTGCGTGGTCGTCCCCTGGGCCATCGGCGCGCTGGGAGACATCTTCGGCCTGCGCGCGGGGATGCTGGTGCTGCCGGCTGCAATGGGGATGCTGATCGTGATGCTGCTGGTTGCCTCACGCTACATGCGCAGCAAGTGCGAACCAGGGCAGCAGTAGCCGGGCCTAGTTGCCGGGGGCATGGTGCAGGCGACGGCAGGCAAGGCGACATCTCCTGCGCGATGAGGCGACACTACCGAGGTGTACTGCCCCCCGGAAACGGGTCCAGGAGTTATGTCAGAATATGGGGTTATCTGGAGCTGCAAGGGGCTGGTTCCACCATCACAGCCCAGGTACCAGGTCCTTCGTCTCCGCCAGTTTCCATGTCTCGCCCGCATCTGGTGACATCAGCATCGCCCGGCGATTTCCGACATGGTCATTCCGATAGAACCAGTGCGTGGACCAGTAATCATATGAGAGAAAGAACCTGCCTGTCTGGTCAATGGTGAGGCGATGGTAGAAGACACCGTATTCGGAAAACGCCGCCCGCACCAGTATCCGAGGCTCCTCCCAGCTCTGCCCCGGCCGCTTGCGCTGATACGCCAGTGTCGCATGGCTGCTGTTGGGATACGGTTCGCCCCATTGCCACAGCCGATAGACAACATGCAAGGTACCATCCGCCGTGCATACCATCCCGATATACGTCTGGTTGAGCTTCTCACCGGCACTCAGCGGCTCCGTCCAGCCGGCGCCGGCGTCATCGGGCTGCTGCGACATGCAGTGGTGGAATGGCCGCCCGTGAGTGCCGATCAGCACATGCAGGTAGCCATCACCATCCATCGTAATGCTCGGGGAGTTGTGGACATCATTCGGCGGCGGGCCGTAGCCAAGCAGCGCCGGCGTGCCCAGCTCGCCGGTCTCAGCATCATAGGTGACACAATACGCCGGCACGCCCGGCACCTTCTCCTTCGGATCCGTGGCCTCACCCCAGGTCACATGCACTTTCGACCCCTTCGAGACCACTGATGACGGAATGCCGGAGTGCGCCGACAGGCCGATGCAGACCTTGGTGATCAGGACCGGCTCCCCGATCTCGATGCGGCCATTGACCTTCTTCGGCACGAACAGTTCCAGATCATTGAGGCTGCGCCACTTCAGCTTGGTGTCCTTGGCCGTGCGGCGGAAGCGGACGAATGGCGGCGGGCCCCCGGCGAAGTTCTGCCCGGAGAAGTTCTCGATATCCAGACCGCCGCGGTCGCCGGGGATCTCATACACCTCAAATGTGCTGCCGCCGTCGGATGAGTACACCAGCGCGTTCTTGTTCGCACAGCGTGCCGGCAGGTAGAGCCCGCCATCGGCATCGAAGGCGATCTTGGTTGATGCCAGACTGACGTCCTGGCCCTCGAATGCCTCCGACCGGGCGGTCAGCGCGTCATTGATATTCGTTGTGACCCAGTTGCCCTCCCGGAAGGTCGCGACGCCCTGGCCGACGCGCATGTATGGCCGGTTGTCAGGGGAGAAGTACACCTGGCAGTAGAGCGGATAGTCGGGCAGGTAGCCGAACTGCTTGTTCTCATGCGCGTAGGGTGTGACTTCGAACGGCATATCGAGCGGCTTTGTGGCGGGTGCCTCGCCGGGCTTGATCGTGAGCGCCGACCAGGTGGTGACTGCCGGCGTATCGGACGGGGTGATACGGACGTGGGCCCGGTGCGGCCCCTCGCCCTCCGGCACGGTATAGCGGACCGTGACCTGTGAGGCGCCGCGCGCGCCCAACGTCACCTGCGCCGGGCTGACCTCCACCGGCCACTGTCCATCCGAAAACTCCACACTGAGGGCGAAATCTCGCTCCTGCAGGGCATTGTTGTGGACGCGCAGGTTGATCTCGCCCTGGTCGCCGGCATCGGCGTAGATGGTCCGCTGGTAGGGCGTCAGCAGCCAGCGGTTCTCGATGAAGGGGAACCATGAATCCGGATCAGGCGACCAGTAGCAAGCATTGCGGATGGGCTCGGCCTTGCCCCAGATTGTGACGCCCTCAATGTTGATTGTGGCCTTCCCCGCAGGCAGGCGAAGCTGCCAGGGGATGGCATCACGGTGTATGTCGGCGGGAGCGGTCCAAGAGGCGGTGCCCGGCTCGCCGATGGTGAGGACGCCGAGCTGCTCGCCATTGGCATTGTGAACCGTCGGCGGCTGTGCAGCTGCCGGCAGGCCGGTCAGTTGGATGCCGAATGCGCCCTGACGCGGGTGGAAGCAGACCGTTGCCGGCTCGTCCGGGCTCTCGAGGACGATTGGCTCCTCGTGACGTTGGTCCTTGTGGCCGCGCGCGGTCTCGATGAGGTACTTCGGGCAATTGGTGCGGAAGCCCCAGACCATGTGCAGGCCGTAGCGATCCCGCGATACGGTGACATTGAGCGCATAGATGCCGGTGCGCTGCACGGTGGCGCGGAGGGTGACGGTTTGTGCGGGCCCGAGGCCGCTGCCGACCTCCTGCCCGTCATCGGGGATGAACTGCTCCTGCAGCACCTCTCTATCGGGGCCGACGAGAATTGCGCGCAACTCCGATGTTGTCTTGCGGGCGTTGCGGTCGCGTTTGACGACCTCTACGACGAGTTCCCCGGGCTCGGCGAGGAAGTAAACGCCCCCGCATCCGCCGATCAGTGGATCGAAATCTGCTTTGGCCATAGCGACCTCCCTGCCTGCGCCCGCTTCCGGCCCCTGGGCAAGACTGTGTTGGAATGTGAGTGTGATGATAGACAGAGCGAATATGATGCCGAGCGTTCTTACATTCATTGTGGGTCTCCTTTGCAGTGCCGGGAGAGTACACCATGCTGTGCGTCGGGACCTCCGTACCGTGTGATGGTTGTTCGTCCAGGCAGGTGCGCGCACCTGCACGCGGCGTGACACTGGACTTCAGCTGACCTGCCCCCGATAACGCTACCAACTCTAGTGCGGTAGTGGGCCCCGTGCTCCTGCCCCGGTCTTAGTACCACCTGCAATGAGAGTTTTCAGCCTGTGAGACAGATTTCCTGCCGTTGCCGTTGGGCCGTCTGTGCCGTGTCTTTGATGCCTTTTCCACCCCCATGGGGGTGGACGCCAAGCGCCTGCTGGGCGAACTCATCTGGCGTCATATTCTCCAGAGCGCCGTGCGGCCGTTCGCTGTTGTAATCTTCCCGCCGGTTGTGCATGGAACCTACAAAATTTGCATAACTACAGCGGAAGCCCGAGGCCGGCGGATTGCTGCAAGCCCCCTTGACAAGCTCGGGGGTGGGGGTACAATATTCCAAGACAGCCAAGCTCGGCGAGGAGAAGCCCGTGCAAGGCCAACACAGCACTCAGCTAGATTTCTTTGCCACGATTTACGAGCAATTAATTCCCCCTGATCATCTGTTACCTCGGCTATCTGAGGCCGTGAACTTCTCCTTCGTGAAGCCCCTGGTGAGCCACTGCCATTGCCAGGATTATGAGTATGGAGGTATGAGCAATGCGCATCTGCAGCCCTTGGCTTGCTGCCTTGGCTATCATGCTGGCGCTGCCTTTGCAGGCGGCGGCACAGCAGGACCCGGTAGCTTATCAACCCGACATTGTAGCGGTGGAGCGGGTGTTCATGGTGATGTTGAGGGTACCTCCCGCTGCGCCTGAGGTGGGAGTTAAGTGCCCGGACAGTGTGGTACTTCTGGACAAGACGCCGTTGCCGACCACTTCAGAGGTGCGCAATTTCTACTTCCGCGCGATCCAGCCTGCCGCCAGGGCCCAAATCGCCTTTGCGCACCCGCAGGGCGAGATTATCGTGCCGGTGGAGATCTGGTCATTCCAGGACCTGCGCCAATTCCGCGAACTCAAGGGCGTTCAGTTACCGCGCCGGTGGCCTGTCGAAGAACCTCTGCCGGAACTGAAGCGCTCCCAGACGCTGACAACGGAGGCGGTAAAGCGCGCTTATGAGGGGCGGAGTGCGCCGGGGGCGCGCTGGCTGGACATCAGCGATCAGGACATCTGGTCCCTGCAGCCGGACACCAGCGCCGCTGGCCGTTATTACCACCCTGGTGTGTCCGCCGGCTGCCCCGTGCATGGCACCGAGATATACAAAGACAAGTCCCTGTACTCATGGATTATTGATACCTCCTTGCCCTATCGCTGGAAGATCAAGTGTCCGGTCGGTGGCGAGGAGTATCCCTCCAACGACTTTGCCAATGATGATTTCACTGGTGGCGACTTTGTGGACGACGGGTTGCGTGGTGCCTGTGAGTACCAGGGCAAGACCTACGGTTTTCTGGGCGCTATCGCACAGGCCTACAGCAGTGTCATGCAGTCTGTCGCACCCCAGTGTGCCGAAAGCTACCTGGCCACCGGCGACATCCGCTACGTCCACAAGGCTCTAGTAGCCTTTTGCCGGATTGCGGTTGAACACGCCTACCTGGCAACCATGACTCATCATCGAACCATGAGAACCAGCGCAGCCAGTATCCATCAGCAACTGGCCCAGCCGCTGAACTTCAGCGATGGGCCGTTTTGGACCAGGCAGAGTTGTCTGATCCTCATGGCAGGACAGGCCGATGGCCAGGTCCGGTACGCCGAGGCCTATGACCGGATATGGCCGGCCATTGACCAGGACACTGAGATCATACCTTTCCTACAGGGCAAAGGGTTCGACGTCAAAACGCACGACGATGTCCGCCGTTTCATCGAGGAGAATCTGTTCGGAGTGTGGGTGCAGGCGACACTCGACGGGGCGATCATGACCAATGGCCTCGGCGACCCGCGCGCAGTTGCCCGCATTGCCGAGATGTACAACTACCAGCGGGGCAGCGAACTACTGCACTGGGTTTACTATGGCGGGGGCGGCTATGGCAACCGCGCTGCCATGCGTACCTTTGTGCCCAATATCTACTTTCGTGATGGCGCGCCCCCGGAAGCCACCGGCGGATACAACAACTGGTACGTGCGCGCCCTGGGGCCGCTTGTCGAGTCCATTGAGCATCTGCGCCGGCTGCGCCCGGAGACATATCCTGAAGACATCTACCCCGATTTCACCAAGTCGCGGCGCTACCGCAGCATCTTCGACTTCCCCATGAACACCGTCAACATCGGGCGCAGCTACCCGCAGATTGGTGATGACAATGGCGTGAATCCGTTTCCCCGGTACCGGGTGCTGAGCCGCCGAATCTGGCATAGTGCCGACATCAGGGCCTTTGAACACGCCTATCATGTATTCAAGGACCCCAAGTTCGCCTGGGCCCTGGTCAACACGCCGAACTGGCACCCCTCCATCGAGTTTCCTTATACTCGGCAGCAGGTTGAACAGGACGCTGCCAGGTGTCCGGATGACTGGAATGATGCCAGCCGTCTGGAGGACGGTTTCGGCGTGGCCATGCTGCGCGGTGGCAGCGGTGATGAGCGGCGCGCGCTGTGGATGCAGTATGGCCGCTCACGCGGGCACACGCAGGACGACATCATGCAGATCGGGCTGGACGCGGACAAGAGCCAGATACTGGGCAACATGGGCTACCCGACGCGCTGGAGCTGGTGGGACACTTCGTGGATCACCAAGAACGCAGCACGCCAGTATCCTGAGACATACCTCACCGCGACCGCTCAGCTCTTTGCCGATGCCGGACCGGTACACCTCGCTGAGGCGCGCGCACAAGGCTCCAGCAGCAGTGTCGGAGAGCGCGGCTACACGCTCCAGCCGGACAATTGGCAGCGGCGCATGCTGGCGCTAGTGGATGTCTCTGACGAGCACTTCTACTGTCTCGATTTCTATCGCATCCACGGCGGCACCAAGCACTGGTGGGCATTCCATGCCCAGGAAGGCGATTTCACCACTTCCGGGCTATCACTGCAAAAGCAGGAAGGCGGGACCCTGGCCGGGCCGCAGGTTCCCTATGGCGACGAGGAGTGGCTGAAGGCCAACGGCTGCCGATTTAGAGGTGGGAGCGGCCGCGTCGGCTGGACGGGTTTCCTCTATCCCCTGGTGCACCTGTACAATCTGGCTCGCGACACCACCGGCATGGGCGACACCTTACGCGGGCCCTGGTTTGCCGACTGGGCCTTGAAGGACGCCGACGGGCTGCACTTTCGGCTCACTGTGCCTGAAGCCGAGGATACTGAAGTCATTGTCTGTGACGGCCAGTTACCTGAAGGTGCTTCACCCTATCAGATGAAGTGGATTCTGCTTCAGAACGAGGGTGAAGAACCGGTCAAGACCCAGGTGCTGAGCCTGATGGAGCTCTACCGCCAGCAGCCGGTGATACGGTCGGTGCGGCCGCTGCCGGTCTCCGGCGAGGAGGAGGCAGACCTGGCGCCCTACGGCGTGCAGGTCGAGCTTGCAGACGCCACCGATACCATCTTCGCCTCCGCAGACGGCGAGACCGCTCGTAGCGCAGAGGGTGGTTTCGAGTTCGCCGGACGCTTCGGCCTCTATCGCGAGCGTGACGGTGTGCCGACCGACATCGTACTGGTCGGAGGCAGCCGGCTGGTAAGAAACGGCTTTGGCGTCACGGCAGCCACCGCAGAGTACCGTGCTCCGATCGTCGCGGTGAATCGTGAGACCAGCAGCGTCATTGTGTCTCCGCCTCCACCCAATCCAGCGGCACTGGTGGGCCGCTATGTCCACATCACCAACCCGGTACGGCGCATCACATCCAAGGTCCTTGAGGTCAAGTCCGACGCTGAGAGCGCCGAACTCGCCCTGGAATACGACTCCTGTATCGGCGTGGGCCACGTCACTGGCAGCGCTGAGCAGCAGGTCCTTACCGACACGGCCTTTCGCCTGCAGGGCGGCCGCTACTATCACGGCGCCCGCGTCGCCAACGCCGCACGTACCGCTGAGTATCAGCTTGCCGGCATTACCAGCGGACGCTTTGCCCTGATTGACCCGCAATTGCACCCCGAGGCCACCGCCGAGAAGCTGGCGGCTGAGTTTCCGCAGGACTCGTGGTTCACGGTCTATGACTACGGTATTGGGGATGAAGTGGTGCTGCCTGGTGTGGTCGTGGTGAGGCGCGTCGCACCGGGCGCATACAAAGTCGCTTCCTGGAACCGGCCGACCGTTAGCCTGCCTGCCGCTGCCACAGTGGAGTACGTCGTCGAGTAGAACTGCCCAGTGCGAATCGAGAGGAAGATCAGGAATGCGCTATTCGTCAACTGTGATCCTGTTGCTGGTGATGGTATCATTCGCCAACGCTACGCCGATAATCCCCTACGGCGACACCAGCGCCGACCAGAAAGGCCTCAACCTGCAGGACAATGGCGATTGGCTTTTTGCCAATGATCGGTACTTGGTCCGCTTCGCCAAGAAGCACGGCTATGCCGGTGTTGATGTGCGCGTGCTGGCCGGCAGCGGCAGGCGCCTCGACCAGTACTGGTACCCAGAGTACGCTTTCGGGCCCATGTGCCGATTCTTTGACAACATCGCTTTTACGGCTGTCAGTTCGGCAGAGATCCAGGGCTTGCTCACGATGGAGAACACTTTTGTCCAGGCTGAGGCCATTACTGTGGACGGCAAGCCGGCGCTGGTTCAAAAGGGCTATCTGCAAAACCGCAAGGACAAGTCACAGGGCCAGGTCTATTTCGAAAAGACGCTGGTATTTCACGATGACCATTACGACGTGACGCTTGCAGTGCGGGTCCCGGAGGGCGCGGCATACCGGTACGCTCACGTGTGGTGGGACATCAATGATGACTGGTCGGACCGCTACGAAAACAGCGCCGGCGACCGGATCAACCTGCGCGCGGACGTGGGCGATGCCCCGCAGGCTGTGAAGTGTCATCGCTCATTTGCGCAACTCGATCGGGGCTACGGGGCCTGGATCAAGGTCGGTGGCGAGCAAGAGGAGATACTGGTAAGCTCGCAGGATGCGACGCTGAAGTCGCTGCCCCACGCGGGCATGGGCATTTTTGACGGAGGTGTGGAGAGGCTGCTTCGGCCCGGCTACGAGAGCTCCTCACACTCGTGCATGTCGCTGCACTTCATCGGCGGCTGCAAGACGCCCCAGCTCCTGGAGCCGACTGCCCTGAAGATCACTTATAGCGTGTACTTCCTGGCCACCTCCACATACGAAAAGCTGTATGGCTCATTCGAGCCGAAGTGAAAACTGTAGTTGTGCAAATTTCTTGGTCTGTGGCTCATCCATCCGCAATTGTGGGCACTGGTACTGTGATGGGCCTTGGGCCGGATAGGGAACCTGAATTTTGCTTTCGCAAAATCCACCCTATTCGGCCCCTCCGAAAGACAGCGGCAACAGAGTTGGGCAGGATGCCGTAGCCTTGCGGAGGGGCCGCATACGAGGCGGAAGCGCAGCTTCCGCCGAGAATCCGGCCCAGCCGTTAGAAAGATCTGCATAACTACAGTTCCTGCCCGACTCGCCGTTGCCATTGCCGTTCTCCCCTCTCCCTGTGGGAGAGGGGCCGGGGGTGAGGGCCGTCGTTCGAGGCATCTCGCCTGTCGCCGTTGCCGTTTTCCCCTCTCCCTGCGGGAGAGGGGCCGGGGGTGAGGGCCGTCGTTCGAGGCATCTCGCCTGTCGCCGTTGCCGTTTTCCCCTCTCCCTGCGGGAGAGGGGAATTGAAGGGGTGAGGGTGCCGTTGCCGTAGCCTTGCGGAGGGGCCGAATGGGGGATGTTCGGGGCCCCATCCGGCCCAAGACTTCTCACGCCAGCATTGCCTATTACGAACAAGGGCTCATCACCTACCGGGAATTGCATAAGTACAGTGAAAAGCCCGGTGACACCGGCCTCGCTGTATGGCGGCGAATGCACAACATACCATCAACAGGGAGAGTCGAATATGCGAACCACCGCACACAGAATAAGTTGGCTCGTACCATTGCTCATACTCGCCTCAGCGGCGTCGTGCAAAGCTGGTCGGGACTATTATCCCGCGCCTGACGTTATTGACATTGTTTCCCCATCGGCCGACTGTTTGCGGGTCGAGGAGCCGCCGGAGTTGGACGGAGTTGCCAGTGAGCCGGCCTGGCTGCAGACTCCGCTACAGTGTGCCTGGGTTGACCCCAAGAACAGTCATAATCGGATTTCGGCTCTACCCCTGGAGGCCCGCTTTCTATACGACGACAGCAATATCTACGTGTTTTTCGAGGCCGGGCCTGCGCCACAGGACCTGCAACTGCCCGCGCAGTCGGGATGGCGAATGCACCTGATCATTGATCCGCGCCCTGACCATATCAACGTTCCGTGGGTCCAGCTAATTGCTGACGGCACCGGCAAGCTCGACCTGACCACCTATAAGATTCGCATCAGGGATGATGACTATAAGGCCCTGGCGCAGCCGCAGGGCAAGACCGTGATAGACAACGGGCGTCTGCATGGCGAGTTCGCCATCCCGATTGCCGGACTGATGGCCGACCCGCCCGCCGTCGGAGACGTTTGGGATCTCGAGTTCGCTTTGCGGACCACCGCAAGCCGCATCGCCACCGCCTGGTACACCTACAGTATCCGCGGCCGACTCCGTTTCGTATCCGACGCCTCGCCCGCACCTGCATACCGTCTGACCAAGCCGCAACTGCCCATCACCCCGCATCACGGCTCTTTTCCCGTCCGCGTGACGGTACAAAAGCAGGGGGACGGTCTGCCACCTAGCGAGATCGTTGCACGGGGCCTCACGGGCCAGAGCGCGGGCGAGGTTGTAAGCTTCGACTTCTCGCCGGCCCAGGTCGGAAAAAGCCCATCACGTTCGTGGTCGAAATGCCGGAGCCGGGCTGGGGAGCCGTCAGGTTCGAACTGCGGCGTGGGGCAGAGGTCACCGACGTCTTGATGCTTCCGGTGCAGATTGATCCGCAACTGCCTCGTTTCGCCGACACAGTGAAGGGATCGTTTGAGTGCCACGTGGACACCTTCAACCCGGGTGTCGGTCGCCCGGTCACCGGCCAATTGGACTTCGCACCCTTTGAGGCGGATGAAACCGCGCGGGTGGCGGTTGGCCTGGAGGCCCTGGACACGATCGGCGATGACGTGCCGCAAATGCCGACCGCTGCGATATATCTTTGCCGCCAGCGCCCGTTGACCGCCACTTTCTCCCTTGACACAGCCGACCTGCCCTGCGGCCTCTATCGCGTCGCCGGCACTTTCGAGGTCGGGGGAGG
>JALGTY010000031.1 GCA_029821145.1 Candidatus Zipacnadia bacterium | reverse complement strand
CTGACCATCACGACAACCGGAGCGACGATTCTCGCGATGCTCGGCGCATGGGCTCTGCTGCGGATGAAACGCTACCAGGGCCCGGCAATGATTCTGGTCATCTTCAGCGTCATCTGGCTTGTAATGATCGGCGCGTCCGGGGTGCGCTACATGCGCTACGAGATGCCGCTGGTGTCGGTGCTGGCGGTGTTGGCTGCTGCCAGCCCGCTACTTGTATGGAGCAGGCGCGCGGAGTGGAAGCTGGCGGCCATCCTCGCAGTCGCAGCGCTGCTGGGTGCCAGCACCTACTACAGCGTCCAGCTTGACCGCGAACTGATGGAGCCTGATGACAGGGATCGCATGCTCTGGGTGGTGGGCGAATATGTTCCGCAGCACCAAACCGTGGGCACCATCTGGGAGCCGTGGTTTCAGGGGCCACCGCTGGATTACGTCAATGGCGGCGCTGTCCTGCGGGAGAATCCGCTGTGGCAGACCTATTGCCGGCCCGTGCGACCCCATGTCGCGCTCGGGCTGGACGCGAAGGCGTTGCAAAACTTTGCGCCCTATGCGGTGACGTACAGCAATTTCGAGGTGAGGGATGCCTTGCGGGTCGGGCAGACCAGCGCGCTGGAATTCATGGAGGCGCTTGCGGCAGACTACCGCAAGATATGGGAAAGCGAGACGCGAGCACCTCTGGCCGGCTGCTGTGGATGGGTCCCGCCCCAGGATTGGCTGTATCCGTTCCCGGAGCTTCATCTCTGGATTGCCAAGCATGGCGTAGCCCAGACCGATACCAACACGAATGAAGCTGATACCTCCTCACAGCCGAATTGAGCCCGGTATATCCTTCAATCAAGAGGAGAGAGTGCAATGTCCAAACTGGCAATCAACGGAGGCGAGCCGGTACGTACCGGACCTTTCACAGGTTGGCCGCCCGATGATCCTGGCTTTCTACAAAGGCTGCAGCAGGTCCTCGACAGCGGTGTGTGGGGAGGTCACGGAGAACAAGGCGAGGAGTTTTGTGAAAAGTTCGCCGCATTTCATGACGCCGAATACGCTATCGCAATAACTAACGGCACACAGGCCATTCAACTTTGCCTGCACGTCCTGGGCGTCGGCCCGGGAGACGAGGTAATCGTACCGCCATACACATTTGTCGGCACCGCCCAGGCAGTCATTGCCGCGAATGCTGTTCCCCGCTTCGCCGATATTGAGCCGGACACTTTCTGCCTCGATCCTGAGGACGTCAAGGCCAATATAAATGACAGCACCGCGGCGGTGCTTCCGGTGCATATCGGCGGCATGCCCTGCAACATGGCGGCACTGCAGGAGATCTGCGCCGAACACGATTTGAAGCTTGTCGAGGATGCCTGCCAGGCTCACGGCGCTGAGTATGATGGCACCAAGGTCGGCGCTATTGGTGACATGGGTGCCTTTTCGCTGCAGGCATCGAAGAACGTCTGCGCCGGCGAGGGCGGGATGGTGCTGACCAACGACCGTGCGCTGTATGAAGCTGGATGGAGATTCGTCAACTGCGGGCGTATTATGGGCGGGGCGTGGTACGATCATCGCACCTACGGCTACAATATGCGCCTGGGCGCATTCCAGTCTGCAGTAGCCCTGCGCGGGCTGGAACTGTTGCCCGGACACATGGACATACGCGATGAAAACGCCGCACATCTGCGCGAACGTTTGAGCAAGATTGATGGCGTAGCGGCCCAGGCGTTCCCCGACGGCGCCACCCGCAGTGCCTACCACCTGTTCATTTTCCGCTACGACAGTGCAACGGTGGGCGTCAGCCGTGACCGGTTCATCGAGGCCCTATCCGCTGAGGGAATACCAGTCGGCAAAGGCTATAACCCACTGTATCGCGAGCGCATGTTTACTGAAGACCTCGACATCGGGAGCTTCCCGTTCGTGTCGCAGTATTATGAGGGCAGCATTGATTACACTCAGACCCACTGCCCTGTCTGCGAGCATGTCTGCAACGATGGCAGCTTCTGGATGGGCCAATCGTCATTGTTGGGCACCACGAAAGACATGGACGCCATCGCCGATGCAATAGAAAAGGTCATCGAGTACAAAGACGAGATTTCATAGCGACAGATACCAATGCATGCAAAGAGTCCAACCGCCCGACAAGCCGCTCTCAGCTTAGCTTGCGCGATGGTCGGCTTCCTCGTCTTTGCCACCTGCGCCCGTGCCGAACGCTTTGGCATGATGATCAGCAGGGGGCCGATCCCCTATCTGCAGGGTCAGCCGATCATCGTCGCGGAGGGCCGCCTGACTGCCGGTGATTATGCCAACCCAACGTGGGGAGACTACACCGGCGACGGCAAAGCCGACCTGCTGCTCGGCTCCGACTACGGCGACCTGGTGCTGTATGAACAGACGGCCGAGCTCAATTTCGGCCCTCCGCAGGTCATGCTCAAGCACGCGGCGACGCTGACAGATGTCGGCGACGGCTCTACGAGCTGTCCCAAGTTGTGCGATCTTGACAGCGACGGTAAGACCGACCTGCTGCTGGGCCACGATAATGGGCTCCTGGTCTATTGGGGCTATGAACAGTTGGCCGTGGCGCGTCAGTTGCTGACCGCCGATAACAAGCCGCTTTTCGGCCAGATACAGGTGCGCGGCCTGGCTCCGGAGGCAGTTGATTTCGATGGCGACGGCGACCTCGACCTGCTGATAGGTGACGAGGCGGGCGCTGTGTGGTGGGTGGCGAACAGCTCAACAGGAAAGCCTGTTCTTTCTGGGGCTGCGCCGCTGGCAAACGCAGCAGGAACTCCCGTTGCGGTTCGAGGCCGCGCTCGTCCCTCCGCAGGCGACTGCAATGGCGACGGCATCCTCGATCTGCTCGTGGGCGATGCGGCCGGTAGTCTCCATTTCTACCGAGGAACTCCCCAAGGTCTCGCCGAGCCCGTCGCCTTGCCAGTACAGCTCAGTCACATCCGCACCGCCTCACCTACCATTGTGGATTACGACGCCGACGGCTCAGTGGACATACTACTGGGCGACGAAGACGGCTTCGTCAGTCTTCACCAATTCACCGCCGAGGGGCTGCAATTCAGCGGATATCTCCGAGGCGCCCAGGTGCCGTTCGATGTCGGGCGCTACGCGGCGGTCACTGCGGCTGACTACGATGGCGACGGAGCCACGGACATTCTAGCCGGCGGCGCGTCGGGGTACATCTGGGTATGCTTCAAACGCGGCGAGGCATATCAGCGGCCATGTCTTGTCACTGACGTCAATCGCGATCCGATTCGCGCCGGAGATGCCTCTGAAGCAACTCCCTGCGCATGGCCACGCCTGGTGGACATCAACGGCGACGGATCCCTGGACCTGGTCGTTGGCAATGCTGGGGGCACGGTCCAACTATGGCTCAACCAGGGCGGGCTGCGTTATGCCGGACACTTGAAGATGGCCGGTGCGCCGATAACTGCGAGCGGCCTTAGCGCAATTGAGCTGCTTGACTACGATGACGACGGCGATCCGGACCTGTTCATCGGCACGGCGCCGATTCCCGCGGGCGATGCGACAACTCGATCTGACAGCCCGCTGCCGCAGTTTGTGATGCCTGAGGGTGGGCTGATGTACTTTGAAAACGTCGTGCCTAAGGGCGGCGGCATGCCCGTCTTCAATAAAGGGGTGCGCTTGCTGGGCTTTCTGGGTGATGGTGATGAGACTTCCGCTCGCCTGCATGCCGGCCTGCTGGGACTGCGCTATGCCGAGCCGCTGATATTGAACCGCGATAGGTGGAGCTTTCTGGTCGGAACGGCTCGCGGCTGGTTCCATTTTGACTGTACCAATCAGCGCTGGAACTATCCCACTCTCGCTTTGCCTGGCGATCCTGCATCGTTGCCGCGTGCGCTCATTCCGCCCTGTTACAGCATGACCGCTGTGCGCCCGGCAAGCGCCCGTGCCGGCAGCCCGAATTTCGGTCTGCTTTGTGGCACCGGGCCATACGGCTTTTGCTGCTACTATCCCGCAGAGACGGTAGCCCCGTTGCTGACGAGATGACGGGTGCGAGTTTGAATTGTCGGCAAGCCGCGCGCTACGAGCCCGCGTTTTACCCGGCGGCAGAACGGAGTCGGGCTGGAAGCTGCGAATGGAGATCGCTGTAGCGTTCTCCATTCGCACCTGAGCTTGCTGACTTACAGCAAGCTCAGGCCGACCTACGCGACCAGTGTTGACTGTGCCGACAATTCAAACTCGCACCCAAGATGACGCCTGCGCCTGCAACAATATCGGAAGATGGGAACCGCATGGAAGAGCAAATATGGGCTGTGAGGCCCGATTGGCCGAAGGTGACCGGAGGCGTGAACTGCCGCGGCCAGCATGATCCGGCCGACAGCCGCTCCGGCCTGAATATCTCCTATCATGTGGGTGACGATCCGCAGCGTGTTGCCGCCAACCGCGAGCGCGTGCTGACGTCAATGGCCGCCGAAGGCTGGCCGGTGGTATGCGCCGAGCAGGTCCATGGCAACCACGTCGCCATCGTGCGCCGGGTGGACTTCGAGAGCCTGCGGCCGTGCCCCGCCGGCCTTTGTTGTCTGCAAACCGACGGGCTGGTAACCCAGGAGGCGCGGCTGGTGCTGAACCTCACTTTCGCCGATTGCGTGCCTATCCTGCTTTACTGCCCGCAGCCGCTGACTGTGGGGCTGCTGCACGCCGGCTGGCGCAGTACGGCGGCTCAGATAGCACGCACAGGCATTCAGGTAATGTGCTCCCTGGGGGCACGGGCGTCAGATGTAGAAGCCATCATTGGGCCTGCAATCTGTGCACAATGTTACGAGGTGGGTGCCGAGGTTATCGCCGCCGTGGCCCATCTGCCTGGCGCGGCCCAGTTACTGGCGAGTGGCCCAGCAAATCGTGTTGACCTGCCGGAGTTGAATCGCCTGACGCTGCTGGACTGTGGGCTGCGCGAAGAGGCAATAGAAAAATCTGAGCTCTGCACCCTCTGCGGCGAGGTGCCATTTTTCTCGTACCGGGCAAGCGGCCCAGACAGGGGCCTGCAAGGAGCCTTCATCGCAATCACTAAACACTGACGCCGCCCGGTGCCACGTGGTTGCAATAGCAACGACCTCGGGCTGGAAGCTGAGAACGCTGACCCACACCAGAGGTGTGGGTCAGCGTTCCCACCTGAGTGTGGCGAAAGCCACACTCAGGCCGAGCTACGCGTCTGATGAGTTATTCGGCCTACCGATGCCGCTGTAGTTCGACTGGCCGGTAATCAATTTCCGGCTCCCCGTTGTCCCCAATTCTTACCAGGGTGTGCTGGCGCATCTGCTCCGAGACACCCTGATGCTCGACCCGATAGTGCGCACCACGACTCTCCCTTCGGCTCAAGGCGGCTTTGGCCATCAGCCCTGCTAGCAGCAGCGCGTTGGCCGCTTCCATTTCGTCCGGTGTTGGTTCTTCGCTTTCGGAGACTCTCGCAGAAAGATGGGCTACGTGCTGCAGAGCATTGCGCAGAGTCGCCCCAGAGCGGACCGCTCCCATATTGTCCCACATGATGTCACGCAGGTCGTGGTAGAAGCCGCTACCGACCGGCACCGCCTGGGGCTCGCGTCTCGCTATCTCCGCTATGGTCGCGGCGCTGAGCGCTTCGGCATTGGCCATTGCTACTGCGCATCGCCGACCGAACACGAGGGCCTCCAGTAGCGAATTCGAGGCAAGCCGGTTAGCCCCGTGCACGCTTATGCACCCGCACTCCCCGACTGCAAATAACCCCGGCATCGAACTCATGCAGTCAATATCGGTATCAACGCCGCCCATGAAGTAGTGCGCCGCCGGCGACACCGGCACTGGCTGATCCGGCACCGCAAACCCTCTCCCCCTGCACTCCGCAACGATCGTGGGGAACCGCTTTTCGAGACGCCGCTTCCCGATGGGCTGCAGATCCAGATAGACAAAGGGCTGGTGAGCCGCCTTCATCTCCTGCATGACTGCCCGCGCAACTTCATCGCGTGGGGCCAGGTTTCCCATTTTGTGATGCCGCTGCATGAACGGCTCGCCGTCGTGATTGAGAAGCTGCGCCCCGTCTCCCCGCAGCGCCTCCGACATCAAGAACTTCGGGAAACCCGGCGCCGCCAGAGCCGTGGGATGAAACTGCACGAATTCGATATCCTTTAAGGTAGCTCCGGCGCGGTACGCAAGAGCTATGCCGTCGCCCGTTACCACTGGCGGATTCGTAGTCACCCGATAAAGGCATCCCAGCCCGCCGGTGGCCAGTGCCGTGGCTTTCGCCACAAAGAAGACCGGCTTTCCGGCGGCAAAATCATGGGCCTGTATCCCGACACAGTGGCCATCCACTGTAAGTATATGGGCGGCCTGGGTCTTTTCAAAAATATCTATGTTGTTGCGCTCTCGTGCCGCCGCTGCCAGGGCCCTTTCGATCTCGGCACCCGTGGCATCGCCCTGAGCGTGGATGATTCGGCGCTGCGAGTGAGCAGCCTCCCGACCGAACGCGTATTCACCGTTCTCCATGTCAAACTGAGCGCCATGTTCTATCAGTTCCCGGACCGCCTCGGGCCCCTCAAAGGCGAGTATCTCAGCCGCCGGCACGTCGCAAAGCCCGGCCCCGGCCTCCAGTGTATCGCGCAAGTGCAGCTCCGGGTCATCCTCGTCCGACAGCGCCACGGCGATGCCGCCCTGGGCATAGGCAGTCGAGCCCTGCTGCAAGTCGTCCTTCGTGAGTAGAGCCACCTTGCCGCCGTCCGCAAGATGCACGGCGGTCCACAGCCCGGCGATCCCCGAGCCAACAACAATAAAATCGTACTGCAACTGCTCACACTTACTCATTTACCTCTTCTTCCTCGGCCAGCAATTCGTTCATACTGCCGGAGCGGTAGCCACGCAAATCCAGAGTGCAATACTTGAAGCCTAGACCAGCCAACCTGTCAACAATCGTGTTCCTAGTCGCTTCAGAGGCAATCTTGTGCATTTCCGCCGGCAATACCTCTATCCGCGCCATGTCTCCGTGGTGACGCACGCGCACCTGGGTAACACCCATCTCCCGTAGAATCTGCTCGGCCTCCGCCACCTGCCGGAGCTTGGCGGCGGTGATCTTATCGCCGTACGGTATCCGCGATGCCAGGCACGCCATAGAGGGCAACTCCGCCGTCGGCAGGGCGCGTCGTCGGGCAAGCTGTCTGACCTCATCCTTGCTCAGGCCAGCCTCCAGCAACGGAGAGCGCACTCCCAGCTCCCGACCGGCCTCAAGCCCGGGCCGAAAATCACCCAGATCATCCACGACGGTTCCGTCGGCAAGGTGTGCCAGGCTCCGCTCGTCGGCGATCTGACGCAGGCGCTCAAACAGCGCCCGCTTGCAGTAATAGCACCGCCGAGGGGAGTTGGCGACGAATTCCTCCAACCCGAGGTGGTCAAAACCAAACACAATATGCTCGACGCCAAGCTTCACAGTGATTCGCCGGGCTCTGGTCAACTCCTCAGCAGGATACACTTGCGACTGGGCGGTGGCGGCAGCGCACCTGTCACCGAGGGCTTCTGCAGCCGCCGCCAGCAACAATGTGCTATCCGCTCCGCCGCTGAATGCCACCAGCACGCTTCCCATGTCGGCCAGAATCTGTCTCAGCCTGTCATCTTTTGACGCCACTGCAGGTGACATTTCGTTGCACTCTCTTCGCGATCTGAGCTCTCCGACCCCACAGATGCTGCTACAGCCTGAAACAAACTATGGTAAGTCAGGCAGCCACGTATGTCAAATCCGCTCGCCCAACGCGGATGATGACATCACTAAGATACTCTTTCGTTTGTCCAAGTGCCAGTTAGAGTTGACTTTGCCGACCCTGTGATATACCCTAGTGACAGTAATCCTACGTTACAGCGACCGGCGGCTGGCGCAAGACTCCAAAGGTCGGGATTCGCCTGGCGGCGTCCCGGCTCTTCACTTTCACAATCCTCCCAGTGCCTCTGCCGCCTTGACATCTCAGACAGCGGTGACAAGGTTGGAGGAACGGAGCATTACGGCCTCGGAAGAGGCTCAAAATAAAGCAGTTGCCAGCGTTCAAGTAGCCGGCAGCGAACTGCCACAACTCGTGGGAAGCCGCGACTGTAACCTCCGCAGCATCGAGGACCGCTTTGGCGTGCGTTTGGCACCCACTGACGGTGCAGTCCTCGTCTATGGCGAGAAGGCGCAGGCCGACCAGGCCGCCGAGGCGCTTGATGGCGTGCTGCATCTCATACGTGCCGAGCGCGATGTCACCGGCCGCGATGTCGCACTTGTACTAGATGCGGTCAGCAACGGCAGTTCGCAGCAACTCAAAGAGGCGCTTAACAATACTATTGCTATTACCCATCGGAACAAGCCACTGCGTCCCAAGACGGTCGGCCAGGCCAGGTACATCCAGACCATAGTCGAGAACGATCTGATCCTGTGTATCGGCCCGGCCGGCACCGGCAAGACATTTCTGGCAATGGCAATGGCTGTAGCCGCACTGAGATCCGGCCAGGTTAGCCGCATCGTGCTCACCAGACCGATTGTGGAGGCCGGCGAGCAACTCGGCTTCCTACCCGGTGATATGCTTGAGAAAGTGCAGCCATATCTGCGTCCCCTCCACGATGCTCTTACCGACATTATTGGCTTTCAGCGCCTGGAGAAGCTTCTGGCCCGCGGCGTTATCGAAGTCATGCCCCTGGCATACATGCGCGGGCGCACCATAAACGATGCCATCATGGTTCTGGATGAGGGGCAGAATACCACCCCCGGACAGATCAAGATGTTCTTGACACGCATGGGTTTCGGGTCCAAGATGATTGTCACCGGCGATATTACCCAGACCGATCTGCCGCATGGCCTGCAGTGTGGCTTGATGCACGCCATCTCCGTGCTGACCAATATCAAGGGCGTTGGCATCTCCAAGCTGGACCGCAACGACATCGTGCGACATCCGCTGGTGCAACGCATCGTTGACGCCTACGAGATGACAGAAGATAATGAGGCGGCCAGCGGCGGCGAGCAGCCGGAAAGCTCCGAAAACACCCGGTCTGACACCGAAACTGATTCGCCGTAGCGATACGACGTGTCGGACTTCAAGCTCGACCCGACCGCTAATGATCTACGAGGGCTTTCTAGATGCCTAAGCGTAACCATAAGAACAACGACGCTGGCCAGAAGCTGTTTGGTCGCAAGATCGCAAGCAGCTCATTCCGCAAGTTCATAACGGCAGCGTTGACCACCTTGATCGTCTTTCTCCTCTTGCTGTGGCGCTTGCAGCCCCAGCAGGTTTCACTGCGCCCTGGTGATACGGCCGTTCAGACCATTACCGCGAACAGAGCCGCGGTGTATGTGGATGTTGAGGAGACGGAGCGTTTGCGGCAGGAGGCGGCCAATTCGATAAGCCCGGTCTATAGCCGGGATGCCAATGCGACCGCCGTCGCTGAACGGACGGTCTTCGACATATTTGCCGCGGCTCAGACAGTGCGCAATGATGAAGCTCTCGCCACTGCTCTCGATAAGGTGGATCGCTTGCGCGACCAGCTGGATGTCTCACTCAGCCCTCAGACCCTCCGTCTGCTAGTGAAGATGCAAGAAGGCGCCTTTGAACGCCGCAAGGCATCTATCGTCGAGATCGTGCGCGAGCAGATGGTCGGCGAGATACGCAGCAACACCGACGATCTGAAGAATGCCCGGGAGAAAGCTGCAGCAGCGGCCGACAAACTGGACATCTCTACCCAGTTCAAGCAGATGGAGGCAGAACTCGCGAAGGTCGCATTGTGCAACAATCTCATCTACGACGGACAGGCAACCGAGGAAAAGCGACAGCAGGCTGCCAGACAGGTGGAAGAGCAGCGCCGTCAGTTGCAGCCCGGTGACATTCTTATCTCCCCCGGCGAGACCGTTACCCGGCGCCATCTGGCAATGTTCGAAGCCCTCGGACTAGTCCAGCCGACGATTGACTACACTCAGGCTCTCGCTCTGCTTTTGCTGGTCATCAGCCTCACATTGTCCATCGTGATCTACCTGTTCAGATTCGCTCCGCAGGTGCACCGCGACGAGCGGCTCTTCTATACGCTGTGTGCGAGCATCGTATTGGCCGTTCTCATTATCAGGCTCCTGGAGGGCAGCCCCTACTACCTGATCTGGGCATTGACCACGGCTACCACGCTGGCGATGTTCTTGTCAGTAGTCATAAGCTCTGAGGTGGCCGTTGCTGCGGTGATTTTCATCGCCATAGTCGTCGGCTCGATGACCGCCGGCGGGGACACGCGGTTGCTGATTACGACTGCAATTTGTGGCATGGCTGCTGCTTACGCCGTCCCCACTGGACATACCAGGACCACGATGGTGACGCGAGCGTCGCTGCTAACGGCGTTTATCAATCCCGCCGTCCTGGGCATCAGCAGCAAGGTTCTGGGGATGAATATTGCCTACGAGCAACTCGGCGTAGCCGCCGCCGCTGGTCTGGCCTCGGCTATTCTGGCCTTCGGCTTAGTGATGGTGATTCAGCGACCACTGCGTCTGATTACCGAGATGCGTCTGATAGAACTGCTCAACCCGAACGAGGCGCTTCTCAAGGAGTTGCTCACCGAGGCGCCCGGCTCGTACCAGAGCTCGGTCATGGTGGCCAATCTTGCCGAGCCGGCCGCCGAGGCGATTGGGGCCAATGGCCTGCTCACTCGGACCTGCTGCATGTACCATGACATCGGGAAACTCAAACGCCCGCTGTTCTTCGGTGAAAACCAGTTCGGCACCGAGAATCCACATGACCACCTCTCGCCCCACCTATCGGCGCTGGTCCTGATATCCCACGTCAAAGAAGGCATGGAGCTGGCCGAGGACGCCGGCTTGCCTGCCGAAATAGCAGCGGTAATACCCGAGCACCACGGCACCAGCCTTGTTTCGTACCTTTATCGTAAGGCCGCCGCCGAAGCAGAAGACCCCGACGAGGTCCGCGAGGCCGATTTCCGCTATGACGGACCTCGCCCGCAAAGCAGAGAAACCGCAATAGTCATGCTCGCAGATACCGTCGAGGCTGCCGCACGCACCATGGAAGACCCACAGCCACAGCGCATCGAAGAGCTAGTCGACCGCCTCGTGGACGCCAAGATCGAGGACGGCCAACTCGACGAGGCTCCGCTCACCTTTCACGACATAACCACCATCAAAGCGAGCTTCATTCACACATTGAATCGGATGTTCCACCATCGCACGCGATATCCCGACAATTTCTTGCCGGAGAATATGCGCGGGCTTACCGGTCCCAAGCCAGACGAAAATTCTGCGTCTGAGGGAGAGAATTCCTCCTCTGGAAGTCCAGATTAGAGACCTGCAGACCCATCCCGTTGACGAAGAACTCCTTGTGCAGGTGGCCGCAGCGACGGCACAGGCTGAAGGAGCAAGTCTCGATGCGTTCAGCGTGGTACTTGTTGACAATGACAGGATGCAGCAGCTCAACCGGGAACTGCTCGGAACCGACTGGCCGACGGATGTGATCGCATTCGAGGCGGAGACCGGGCCCGACGGCAAAGCCGAGGCAGAAGCCTACATCTCCGTAGAGCAAGCGACCATTCAAGCCGCTGAACGCGGACGTAGCGTACACTGGGAACTCGCATTCCTCATCGCCCATGCCGTCCTGCACGCCCTGGGCTATAGGGATCACGATGCGGAACACAAACAGAAGATGTTGGACAAACAGAACGCCCTATTGAAGCAGTTCGAGGAGCGCATCAGCATTGGCCAAGAGTGACAAGCAGGACGAAACCAAAGCTAACATCCCCGTGCCCGGGAAGCAGAAGTCCGTGGCCCTGAGCTTTTGGCACGCCTGGCAAGGGGTCATGTTCTGCTTTGAGACCCAGCAGCACATGCGTGTGCATTTTACCCTGATAGTCCTGGTCGTACTGGCCGCCTGGGCTCTCGGCATCGAAGGCGTCCAGTTCTTGCACCTGGTCGCGGCGGTGGCCATTGTCCTAATCGCTGAGATGTTCAACACGGCCCTCGAAGCGACAATCGAGTTAGTCGTGCAGGGCTATGACCCACGCGCCAAGATCGCCAAGGACATCGCCGCCGGCGCGGTCTTGATTGCGGCGCTGTATGCAATTGCTGTTGCCATAGTGGTGTTCAGCAGCGCGCCACGTGTCGCTGCTGTTTTCCTCAACCTGCCCGAGCATCCGCCCGTACCCGCCCTCGATGCTGTCCAGTTGGTCATCACCGGCTGCGTCCTGCTGGGTATCTTTATCCCTTGGCTTAAGCGCGCAACCGGCCGCGGAACCTTCGCCCGTGGTGGCGTCATGTCGGGCCATTCCGCACTCGGCTTTCTCTGCGCGGTTGCTATCATGGTCCTGACACACAGCTTGCCGATTATGTTGCTGGCACTGGCACTGGCGGGGATGCTGCTGCAAAGCAGAGTGCAGGCCCGTATCCATACGCTGTCCGAAGCCCTGCTGGGGGCCATAGCGGGCGCACTCGTAAGTCTGATCCTGTTTGCCTGGTACTTCAACTAGAGCTGCTTGTCCACCAACGTGGTATCCATACGGAGGCAATGTCACTCAATGTATCGCCTTACGGTGAAACGACGCTTTTCGGCGGCACATCACTTGCGCGACTATGAGGGCAAGTGTGCCCAGCTTCACGGGCACAACTACAACGTCGAGATCACCGTCCAAGGCGACAAGCTTGATGACGCCGGGATGCTGATGGACTTCGGCAAGCTCAAACAGATCTGCGACCAGGTGCTCGACAGATATGACCACGTCTATTTGAATGAACTGCCGGAGTTCGCACAGGCCAATGCCACGTCTGAGAACCTGGCGGCTACGATCTTCGAGAGAATCGCCAAACTGCTATCAGACTTCGATGTCCGCCTCTTCGAAGTGAAGCTGTACGAGACGGAAGATTCGGCCACCATCTACAGGGAAAGCTAGGATGAGCGGCGGGTGTAACTGCACTACACGGGCAGCAGTGCTACTTTCCGGCGGCCTTGATTCTCTGATAGCCGCCCACTTGGCCGCTTGTGACCATGACCTGCGTCTGGCTATTACATGCGATTACGGCCAGCGCGCTGCAGTCGCCGAGATCAAAGCTGCAGGCATTCAAGCCGCGCGCCTTAACATCCCCCACCACGTCGTAAGCCTGTCATGGCTCGGGGACATCTCCGCCGCCGCCATCACCTCCCCTGGCGCACAAATGCCACACCCGCAAACAGCACAACTCGACGAGCACGCCGTAACTGCTGAAACCGCGCGCCAGGTCTGGGTCCCCAACCGTAACGCTGTATTTGTGATGGTAGCCGCTGCTTACGCCGAGGCGCTGCAGTGCGATGTCGTTGTCGCCGGCTTCAACGCCGAAGAAGCCGCCACCTTCCCAGACAATAGCGGCGAATTCGTCGCCGCAGCCAACAATCTGCTGCAGTACTCAACAGCCAATCAGGCCACCATCGTCTCCCCCACTCTGGAAATGACCAAGACTGAAATGGTCCAGCTTGCATCCGAGCGCGGGATCGCCCTCGATATGCTGTATAGCTGCTACGAAGCCGGCCCGCGGCACTGCTGGCAGTGCGAAAGCTGTCGCCGGCTTCAGAGAGCCCTAACCCAAGGCGGTCAGTGGGAAGCCCTTGGCCCCCGTCTGTGACGATCCACTAGAGGGAATGCTTTCCCCAGGCGGAAATACCACATGTCCAACTCGCAGACTGCTATTTGTGCTATCGCATATCTGCACACACCAAATGAAGGAAGGTCCAGACCAATATGTCCGCAATACCGTTTTTCGATTGCAACTGCATGATCGGCGTACACGCGAATCCTCAGCGCCACACAATCTGGAAACTGGAGGACTACAAGCGCGATTTTGACTATTACGACATAATGGCCGCTGTCGTCAGCCACGCCGTTGCGCGCGAGTATTCCTGTGATTACGGCAACCGTCGTCTGCTGCGAGAAATCGGCGATGACCCGCAATTCGTGCCGCAGTGGGTGCTTCTGCCGCATCACACGGACGAGATGCCGCCAGCGCCCGAGCTTGTGCAGGAGATGCTCTCCCTTGGTGTCCGCACCGCGCGCATCATGCCCAAGACTCACGGCTTCGGCACCAGCGAGTACATCCTCGGCCCGCTGCTGTCTGAGCTCGAACGCCACCGCATCCCCATATTCATTGACAAGGCTGAGATTGAGCTCCCGGAGATGGTGCGGCTGTGTCAGGCACACCCGTTGTTGCCAGTGGTGATGTGCGGTCAGGGCTGGGGAGGCGGTCGCATGCTCTATCCTGCTCTGGCGCAAGCACCGAATCTACACCTGGAGACCTGGGCTTACCAGGAGCACCGGGCGTATGAGGTGTTCGTTCGGCAATTCGGCTCTGACCGGCTGCTGTTCGGCACGGATCTGCCCCATCGCAGCCCCGGCGCTGCGCGCATGATGTGCAACTACGAAGACATCAGCGAGGATGCCCGCTATAAGATCGCCGGCGGCAACATGCTCCGACTGCTGCAGAACGTAAAGGGAGCCTCAGGAAGACCTCTCCCCGAATTGAATGCGCCGCCCGAGCATCCTGACGATGATCCCATTGTCGCCTGCGTACGTGCCGGCAAGCCGCTGTCTGACGAGTTCGTGCTTGATGCTCACGGCCATATTGCCCACCCGGGATGTATGGGCGTCAGGGTGCCATTGGCCTACAATGACGCCGACAATCTGGTGGGGACCATGGATCGGGTCGGCATAGACATCTGCGTGTTCAGTCCCTGGTCGGGCATTACGGAAGGTGACCCCGAATCCAACGACCTTGCACTCGAAGCCGTGGCCAAGTACCCCGACCGGCTGATGGCCTATGGCTGCAACAACCCCAACTATCCGGAGCAGTACAAGGCCGAATTCGAGCGCATCTTTCTGACCAATAAGGTCGTCGGCTACAAACCGTATCCGCCCCAACAGGTAAAACCATTTGACCATCCTGACCTCGAACTTATCATGAAGTGGGCCGACGAAAACGAGAAGCCGGTGCTGTGTCACGCGATGCAGCCGGACGTGCAGAAGGCCATGGCAGCCAAGTATCCGGGCGCGAAGTTCCTGGTCGCTCATACCGGCTCCAATTGGGACCTCGCAGAGGGAACGGCCGAGACAGCCACTGAGTTCAAGAACGTCTATGGCGAGATCACTTACACGAATATCCTGTACGGCTTCATCGAGTATTTCTGTGAGACGGCCGGCCCCGAGCAGCTCCTGTTCGGCACCGACTGTGTGATGCGCGATGTCGCACCACAGCTTGGCTGGGTCGCATGGGCCCGTATCCCGTACGAGGACAAGAAGAAGGCACTCGGGCAGAATATGGCCGATATCCTGAAGCTCCCGCCCCAAGAGCGCAAACCGCGGGCAGTTCGTCGCTAGTAGGACAAGCTTGCCCGCCATAGCTTTAGCGAAGGCGGGGTTTCCAGCCCGAGGCGCCATCGCCGTTGTTGTATCCTTGCGAAAAGGCCAAGCCAAACAGCTCTATACGACTAATGAGCAGAAGGAGAATATGAAATGAAGATCGGCATAAGGAACGGATCTCTGGCAATGGACCCGCTGGCGGCAATCGAAGCCGCTGGACAGCTCGGCTACGATAGTGTCGAACTCGACATCGGTGCGGACTACGCCGAGAGCATCATGTGGCAAGCCGAAGGCCGCCGCAGTCTGTATGATGCGTCCAGAGACAATGACTGCGAGATAGCCTCGCTGTGTCTGGGCGCGTTCTGGCAGATTAGCCCGGCCAGCCCGGATGAGTACGTCCGCGCCGAGGCAAGCGAGCTGACCACCACCGCCGCCGCCTTTGCTACCGAGCTGGGCGCACAGTGGATGCTCCTGCCTGTCACTCCGGGCGGGGATGAAGTGGATCATGACGAGTGCAGCCAGCGCTGGATCGAGGAGGTATCTGCAGTCGCGCCGGTGGCTGAGGACCTCGGAGTACACTACTGCCTGGAAAATGTGGGCCGCGGCTGCGGAAAGTCAGCCGCCGACCTGCTGCATCTTGCCTTGGGAATAGACTCGCCCGCTGTCGGCATCTATTACGATATCGGCAACGCAGTAGCGTTCGAGAATGACCCGGTCGAGGAGATCCAGCAGTTGGGTGAATTCATCCGCATCGTACACGTCAAGGACCGCGAAGGCGATTTGCTCGGCGAGGGGCTCGTTCCCATCGAGGCGTGCATAAAGGCTCTGGTCGGCATCGGCTATGATGGCTACTTGGTCCTGGAGACCCCCGCCACAGATGACCCGATGGCGGCGGGCGCCCGTAATCTGGAGTACCTGCAGCGTTTGCTCGATAACCTGTAGTAGGAGGGATAGTCATGAAGAGTATGTTCAGTCCCTGGTGTATTGCTGCATTGGGTATGCTGCTTGTCCTGACGTTAGTGTGTTCGACGGCAGTTGCACAGCAGGACGGCCCGCGCCCCGACCAAGACCGCATGGAAGGTAGAAGAGGTCAGGGCGGTATGCGCGGCATGGCCAGGATGATGATGCCACCGCCAGCGCCTGTGATGCTCATCGAGGGCCAGCGTCTGTACATCCTTAGCGGCAACGTGCTGTATAAGTTCGACACGCAGACACTAGAGCAGATGGAAGCGGTTCGGCTGATTCCGCCCCC